>DAIDIB010000006.1 GCA_027459575.1 Gammaproteobacteria bacterium
GGCGCAATCGGCTAGTGGGATGATTACCGCAAGCTCGTGTTAAAACACAGACGCGGCATGCCAGCGCGACAAAAATATTTATGCCAGTCACTATTAGGATTCGGCGCGGCGCTTTATTTATTCTTCACCGCCAAACTGCCTGTCGAAACTCAATTAGTGTTGCCGTTTTTAAAGAACATGACCATTACGCTGGGCCCACTGCTTTTCATCTTGATGACTTATTTTGTCATCGTTGGTTCCAGTAACGCCGTGAATTTAACCGATGGTCTAGATGGATTAGCCGTCATGCCGGCCGTGATGATCAGCGCGGCACTTGGCGTATTCGCCTATGCTTCCGGTAATATTCAAATGGCAAATTACCTTGTTATCCCTTACGTGCCAGGCGTGGGAGAGGTCGTGGTTTTCTGCGGCTCGCTGGTCGGCGCCGGACTCGGCTTTTTATGGTTTAACACGTATCCCGCGCAAGTATTTATGGGGGATGTAGGCGCGCTGGCATTAGGCGCGGCTTTAGGTATTATCGCGGTATGCGTGCGACAGGAAATTGTGTTTTTCGTCATGAGTGGTATTTTCGTGATCGAAACCGTTTCGGTTATTCTGCAAGTGGGATCATTCAAACTGACCGGCAAGCGCATTTTCAAAATGGCGCCCATTCATCATCATTTTGAATTGAAAGGCTGGCCAGAGCCACGCGTGATTGTGCGCTTCTGGATTATTACGTTTATTTTAGTGTTATTTGGATTGGCAACTTTAAAGCTGCGCTAGCGTATGACGAAACACTCATCAACATATCAAGGCTTGCATGTCGTCGTCGGATTAGGCGTGACAGGTTATTCCTCTGCGCGATACCTGTTTAATCAGGGTGTGCCTGTCGCGGTGACCGATACACGCGCGGCGCCACCTAATGTAGACGTGCTGCGTCAATCTTGCCCCGGTATTCAATTATCCTTGGGCAAGCTGGACGAGTCATTACTCGATAAAGCCGAGCGCATTATTATTAGCCCCGGCATGCCACTTAGCGATCCCATTATTGCGCGACAAGTAGCGCGAGGCACACCAGTTATCGGTGACGTAGAGTTATTCGCCGAAGCGGTTAAGGCACCCGTGATTGCCATTACCGGCACTAACGCTAAGAGTACTGTTACCACATTAGTAGGTGAAATGGCGACAGCGGCGGGGTACAAAGTGCAAACAGGCGGTAATCTAGGTGTGCCTGTTCTGGACTTGCTGACACAGCAACCCGACGCGAATCTGTTTGTGCTGGAGCTATCGAGCTTTCAGCTGGAAACCACCGCTAGTCTCAACCCACGCGTGGCGACTATCCTTAATATCACACCCGATCATCTGGATCGTTACGCGAGTTATGAAGATTATCAAAAAGCCAAGCACCGCGTTTACCTCAATTGCGCGGCGGCAGTTTGCAACCGTGATGATGTGTTGACCGATACCAAAATAGCAAAGAAGTTCTATTTTACTGTTGCTAAACCGCAGCATGAGGAATTTGGCTTATCTAACGAAAATGACATGACTTTTCTCGCTTTCGGGGACCAGTCATTAATGCCCGTTGCTGAGTTGCCCGTGCCAGGCAAACATTATCAAGCCAATGCCCTGGCCGCTTTGGCAATTGGCCACGCCGCGGGCTTTCCACTTGAGTCGATGCTAACTGTACTTAAAGAATTTAAAGGCTTGCCTCATCGTTGCCAGTTAGTGCGAGAGCTGCATGGCGTGAAATGGTATAACGATTCCAAAGGCACCAACATCGGCGCGTCGCAAGCCGCGATAGAGGGGATAGGGAGTGAGATTGACGGTAAATTAGTGTTGATCGCGGGTGGGATAGGCAAAAGCGCGGATTTCACTACCCTGGCACCTGTCGTGGAAAAGTATTCCCGACATGTGGTGCTGATTGGCCAGGATGCGCAAAAAATCGCGACTGCCTTGGGCGACGGCGTGTCCTATTCATTTGCTGATAGCATGGTTACCGCAGTCGAGCAGGCTGCCAGCGCCGCGCAACAGGGCGACAGTGTTTTATTGTCACCCGCCTGTGCCAGTTTCGATATGTTTAAAAATTTCGAGCATAGGGGTGAGGTGTTTATCGAAATAGTGAATAGAATGTAGTCCGGGTGCTTTTGCACCCGGGTACCGTTCGTTTAAACTTCGCTCCCGGGTGCGAAAAACGCACCCGGGTTACATCTGGGATGAGAGAGTACTAATATTATGCGCACACAATTCACACCAGTCTATACACGCCACGACAAATGGCTTCTCATCGCGCTCATTTCTATCGTGACTCTCGGATTACTGATGATGACCTCCGCCTCCATCGTTGTTTCCGATCGCGTCATGCATCAACCTTTTTATTATCTTTTCAGGCAACTCGTGTATTTGACAGTCGGCGTGGTTATCGGGCTGGGTGTTTTGCAAATCGAAATTGCTTCGTGGGAAAAACACGGCAGGCAATTAATGGTGGTTGTATGTGGATTATTAGGGTTAGTGTTAATTCCAGGTATAGGTCACACCGTTAACGGCAGCGCGCGCTGGATTGGTTTCGGCCCCTTGGGATTTCAAGTATCAGAATTAGCTAAACTTGCCATTGTGGTATTTATGGCGGGCTATCTAGTCAGGCGTAACCATGAAATTCAAACGCAATTAAGCGGCTTTTTAAAGCCGATGGGTATACTGGCCGTCGTTGCTTTTCTGCTGCTAAAAGAACCGGATTTTGGCGCGACGGTAGTGGTGACCACCACTACGCTCGGCATGATGTTTCTGGCAGGCATGCGAATTAAAGATTTCGCGATTCTGATTAGCTTAGTCGTCATCGCTCTCGTCTTTGTCGCCGTCTCAGAGCCTTACCGTATCGCCCGACTCACCACCTTTCTTAACCCCTGGGAGCGGCCCTTCGACACCGGTTATCAATTAACCCAATCACTCATCGCTTTTGGTCGCGGCGGCTGGTTTGGCGTGGGGTTGGGAAACAGCATTCAGAAAATGTTCTATCTACCTGAAGCACATACTGATTTTCTCTTTGCTGTGATCGCGGAAGAGCTTGGCTTGCTTGGTATGTTTTCCGTCATGGCATTATTCTTATTACTCGTCACGCGCATCTTTTATATTGGCCGCACCGCGCAATTTGCGGGTCGCCAATTTGCTGGTTATCTGGCTTATGGTCTGGGATTGTGGATTACCATTCAATTCACCGTCAGTATTGGCGTGAACTGCGGTTTACTACCCACCAAAGGCCTCACCTTGCCCTTTATGAGCTATGGCGGCAGCAGCATTATGGTTAACTGCATTCTGATGGCATTGATCTTGCGCATCGACTATGAAAATCGGATACGAACCTTATGAGCCAGACCAAAATAAAACGCGTACTCATCATGGCGGGAGGAACGGGTGGTCATGTGTTCCCGGGACTTGCGTTAGCGCGTTGCTTGCAGGAAAAGGGCATCCAGGTGGAATGGCTAGGCACCCGCACCGGTCTGGAAGCGCAACTCGTTCCTGCGGCGAAAATACCTCTACATTTCATTAAGATCGGTGGCTTGCGTGGAAAAAGCTTTAAAACTTTATTAAGCGCGCCATTTAAACTTTTTGCTGCCACCTGGCAGGCACGACGTATTATCAAGCAGATTCAACCAGACGTTGTCGTTGGTATGGGTGGTTTTGCCAGTGGCCCAGGCGGTCTGGCTTGTTGGTTGTTGCGCTGCCCGCTCGTGGTGCATGAACAAAACGCCAAAGCGGGTTTGACGAACAAAATGCTGGCGCGCTTCGCGAAGCGAGTTTTAGAAGGGTTTCCTGGTACCTTTCCAGCGGCGCAAAAAGTGGTGGCGGTGGGCAATCCCATACGTGTTGAAATCGAGCAATTGCCAGCGCCTCAACAGAAACCCTCTCATGAGGGCTGTCGCTTATTAATACTCGGGGGCAGTTTAGGTGCGAAGGCTCTGAATGAAATTGTCCCACAAGCGCTGGCATTAATACCGCAGGCTAACCGTCCGCAAATATGGCATCAAACCGGCGAGAAGAATTATCGCGAGGCGAAAAATATTTATGAATCAAATGGGATAGAGGCGAATGTTGTACCATTTATTCAAGATATGGCGCAGGCATATAGCTGGGCAGATCTTGTGATTTGCCGCGCAGGTGCGCTGACTGTCGCGGAACTGTGCGCGGCTGGCCGTGGCGCTATTTTTGTGCCTTTCCCTCACGCGGTGGATGATCACCAAACTGCTAACGCACATTACATGGTGGACAAAAACGCTGCGCTCTGTATCCAGCAGGCTTGCTTAACACCAGCCTATCTGGTCGAATGCCTTGATGTATACCTCCAATCCCCCGAAAAGCGCATAGTGATGTCGAAGCAAGCCTATGCTTTAAGAAAGACTCATGTCGCGGAGCAAATTTTTGATATACTTAACTCTATTGTGTAGCCCGGATGCGTTTTTTGCACTTGGGAAGTGCCTCGTTTAAATATCGTTCCCGGGTGCAAAAAACGCACCCGGGCTACGTCAGACAACATTTGCGGAGTAAGCACCAGTGAGCTGGATTTTTGAAATGGGTCACATCAAACACGTCCACTTTGTAGGAATAGGCGGCGTGGGCATGGCGGGTATCGCGGAAGTATTGCTACGACAAGGCTACACCGTTTCTGGCTCGGACTTATCCGAAAACGCACTGACCCAATGGCTACGCGTCATGGGTGCGATCATCTACAAAGGCCATTCAGCCAGCAATATCAAAAACGCGCACGTTATCGTGCGTTCAACCGCAGTCGCAGATGACAACCCCGAATTAGAAGCCGCCCGTGCGGCACGTATTCCCATTGTGCCGCGTGCGGAAATGCTCGGCGAATTAATGCGTTTCCGTTATGGCATCGCTGTCGCTGGCACACACGGTAAAACCACCACTACCAGCCTCGCCACCAGTATCCTGGCGGAGGCAGGATTGGACCCCACCTTTGTCATTGGTGGCAAGCTCAATAGCGCTGGCAGTAACGCGCGCTTAGGTCGCGGGCATTATTTGGTCGCGGAAGCGGATGAAAGTGACGCTTCATTTTTATATCTTAAGCCCATGATTTCGATTGTGACTAATATCGATCAAGATCACATGAGCACCTACAATCATGACTTCGAGAAGCTTAAGCAAACCTTCATCGACTTCCTCAACCGCCTGCCATTTTACGGTCTCGCGGTATTGTGTATTGATGACCCCGTCGTTAAAAGTATCGTGCCACACTTGCCACGCCCAGTATTAACCTACGGCATGGATCCCGACGCGGATTTCAGAACGCAAAGCTACACGCGCTCTGGTATGCAAACACACTTTGTGGTCGAGCGGCCAAAAGGCAGAGCATCACTTTCCGTTACCCTGAATTTGCCCGGCCGACATAACGTGCTGAACGCGCTCGCCGCTATCGCGGTCGCATCCGAACTCAAAGTGCAAGACGAAGCGATCGTGCAAGCACTCAAGAATTTTGCCGGCATCGGCCGCCGCTTCCAGATTTACGGCGAATTTATGCTGCAGAAGGGCGCTAAAGTGACGCTGGTAGATGACTACGGACATCACCCACGCGAAATCGCCGCCACCTTGCAAGCCGCGCGCGAAAGCTGGCCAGACCGCCGTCTAGTCATGATTTACCAGCCACACCGCTACACACGCACACGCGATTTGTTCAACGATTTTGGCAAGGTATTATCACTGCCCGATAAATTACTGTTGCTTGATGTCTATTCCGCGGGCGAAGAAAAAATCGTCGGCGCGGATGGCGTGGCGCTCGCGAAAGAAATCCAGAACCAGGGCCGCATCAATCCTATTTTTGTCGAACATCACCATACCTTGCCATCCTTGATTGAGCAGGAATTACAAGATGGCGATGTGCTGCTGATGCAAGGCGCTGGTAACATCGGTTCACTGGCGGCGCGGTTAGCCGCGACTGGACTCAAAGAGGCCATCAAATGATCGAAGCGAAAGACCTGCGCGGACAACTATTACGAGATGAGCCACTGGCGAATTATACCTCCTGGCGTACTGGTGGCCCGGCCGATTATTTATATGTCCCCGCCGATCTTGAAGATCTTTCGACTTTACTGCGCCAAGTACCTGATACGATGAGAGTTACCTGGCTGGGTCTAGGCAGCAATACACTGGTGCGTGATGGCGGATTAGAAGGCGTCGTTATTGTCACGCAAGGCGCGCTAAACGCCCTCGCCGAAGCTGAACCTTTGCACATTCGTGCTGAAGCAGGTGTGTCCGCTGCGCAATTATCCCGCTATACCGCGCGCCTTGGTTACACAGGATTGGAATTCATGGCAGGAATCCCGGGCACCGTGGGTGGTGCGCTGGCGATGAACGCCGGCTGTTTTGGCGGCGAAACCTGGCGACAGGTAACAGCGGTCGAAACCATCAATCGCAAAGGCGAAATTAAACTGCGCTCCGCTAACGAATTTGCCGTGACATACCGGCATGTCACGCGCGCGCAAGACGAATGGTTTGTCGCCGGTCATTTTATCGTGCAGCATGGCAGCAAAGAAAAAGCCTTGAATGATATTCGGGAATTATTGGAAAAACGCAATCAGTCACAACCGACCGGCACCGCGAATTGCGGCTCAGTGTTTCGCAATCCCGAAGGAAACTTTGCTGGCCGTCTCATCGAACAGTGCGGACTAAAAGGAAAAAACAACGGCGGCGCTTTTGTCTCCGACAAGCACGCCAATTTTATTATCAATGAAAAAAGCGCGACTTCCGAGCAGATTGAAAAACTGATTCAGGAAGTTGGCGCTATTGTTGAAGAAAAAACCGGCGTAAGATTAACGCCAGAAGTGCATATTATTGGGCGAAGTTAGGATGGATATTCGTACAGGGAAGCACCCGCATAAATTTCTGCATCATTTCGCGCTGATATTTAAAATCGCCGTTATTATCGCTGTTATCATTTCCCTGGGTTACGCTATTTCACGCAATAATTTCGCGCGTTACTTTCCCATTAAAACCGTGCGCGTTTACGGCGTGGAGCGCGTGGATCAGCGTGAAGTGCAAAATGTGGTGGCGCCACTCGCGAATCGCGGATTTTTTAACGTCAATGTGGAATACATACGTGACCGCCTGCTGCAAATGCCCTGGGTGGCTAATACTATCGTGCATCGTTACTGGCCAGATCGTATCGATATCACTATCATCGAAAAAAATGCTATCGCGCGCTGGAATGATCAAAGCTTGTTAAGCGACTCAGGCGAGATTTTTGTACCCGGGCAAGACAGTGTGCCCAATGGCTTACCCGTGTTAATCGGACCAGATGGACAACAGATGGTAATGCTGCAATACTTCAACCAGATTAATCGCTTGTTTTTGCCGCTGCATGCCAGAATTTCCCATCTCGAACTTACCCCGTATTTTTCCTGGAAGTTAATACTGGATAATGGCGTATCAGTGCGATTAGGACAGAAAGATATCTTGACTCGCTTGGGGCATTTTGTGAAAGTGTATCCTAAAATAATTGGCAATAGAGCGGCAGATGTGCAATATATAGACTTGAGATACCCTAACGGATTGGCCGTACGCTGGAAAGAGAAATAATAAACATTGAATAAGTGGGAATGAATAACGATGGCAAAGAAGCCAAATAAAGATTTATTAGTAGGTATCGATATCGGTACCTCAAAAGTCGTCACCCTGGTGGGTGAGATGGCTGCCGATGGCAGATTAAATGTGATTGGTTATGGCTCGCACCCTTCGCAAGGCTTAAAGCGTGGCGTGGTGGTCAATATTGAATCCACCGTGCAATCCATTCAGCGTTCGGTGGAGGACGCAGAACTCATGGCGGGCTGTGAAATTTTTTCCGCCTACACCGGTATCGCGGGCAGTCACATACGCAGTATCAATTCCCATGGCATCGTCGCCATACGTGACACAGAAGTCACGCAAAGCGACGTGGATCGCGTGATAGACGCGGCCAAAGCGATCGCTATCCCCGCTGATCAGCGCATCCTGCATGTGTTACCGCAGGAATACATCATCGACAGTCAAGATTCCATTCGCGAGCCTATCGGCATGTCCGGCGTGCGTTTAGAAGCCAAGGTGCATATTGTGACCGGCGCGGTCAGCGCGGCGCAGAATATAGTTAAATGTATGAAGCGCTGTGGATTGAATACCAATGACATTGTACTTGAGCAATTTGCTTCAAGTCAGTCAATTTTAACGGAAGATGAGAAAGAACTGGGCGTCTGCATGATCGACATTGGCGGCGGCACCAGTGATATCGCTATTTTTACCGATGGCGCTATTCGCTACACCGCGGTTATTCCTATCGCCGGTGATCAGGTGACGAATGACGTGGCGATTGCCTTGCGCACCCCAACTCGCAGTGCGGAAGATATCAAAATCAAATTCGGTTGCGCATTGCAGGATTTGGTCGATAACAACAATATGATCGACATTCCCGCCCTTGGTGACCGTGCTGGCCGTAAAATCCCGCATCGTGCGCTGGCGGAAGTGATCGAAGCGCGCTATGAAGAATTATTTAACCTGGCGCAAAATGAAATTCGCCGCAGTGGTTTAGAACCCTATCTGGCGGCGGGTATTGTGTTGACGGGCGGCGCCTCCAAAGTAGCGGGCGCGCAAGAGCTGGCCGAGCGTATTTTCAAGGTGCCAGTGCGTATTGGTAAGCCCAACAATATCGCTGGCTTCCAGGAGATCATCAATAATCCGATTTACGCCACCGGCGTGGGTTTGCTAGTCTATGGTATGAAGCAACGTAATACCCAGACCGAGGTGACGTTGAATCAGCCGAGTATGAAAAGTTTGTGGGCTAGAATGAAGGGTTGGTTTCAGGGGAATTTTTAACGTCGTCCCGACGAAAGTCGGGATCCAGTAAAATAGGAAAAACATATGTTCGAACTATTGGATACGTGTCAACAAAATGCAGTCATCAAAGTAGTCGGTATCGGCGGTGGTGGCGGTAACGCTATCGAGCACATGATGGCAGGACACATCGAAGGCGTCGAATTTATTTGCGCGAACACCGACGCGCAAGCCTTAAATAACTCTTCCGCGAACACCATTATTCAATTAGGCGAAAATATTACCCGCGGATTAGGCGCTGGCGCTAATCCAGAAGTCGGTCGTCGCGCGGCGGAAGAAGACCGCGAAAAAATTCGCACCGTACTTGGCGGCGCGGACATGGTATTCATCGCGGCGGGTATGGGCGGTGGTACTGGCACAGGCGCTGCTCCTGTATTCGCACAGATTGCTAAAGAACTTGGCATTTTAACTGTCGCTGTTACTACCAAACCATTTTCCTTCGAAGGCAGAATGCGCCAACAGACAGCGGAGCAAGGTATTGCCAACTTATCTCAATACGTAGACTCACTCATTACCATTCCTAACAACAAACTGCTAAGTGTGTTAGGTAAAAACGTTACTCTCATCAATGCGTTTAAAGCAGCGAATGATGTATTGCGCGGCGCGGTGCAGGGTATTGCTGAATTAATCACGCGCCCAGGCCTCATCAACGTAGACTTCGCAGACGTGCGCACCGTGATGTCTGAAATGGGCATGGCCATGATGGGTACTGGCGTCGGCTCTGGCGACAGCCGCGCGCGTTTGGCGGCGGAATCCGCCATCGCGAGTCCGTTACTGGAAGATGTGGATTTGACTGGCGCGAAAGGCGTGCTCGTCAATATCACCGCAGGTCTTGATTTATCTATTGGCGAATTTGAAGAAGTGGGCGAAGTCGTTAAGGGCTTCACCTCCGATGGCGCGACAGTAGTGGTCGGTACCGTTATCGACCCAGAATTACGCGACGAAATTCGCGTGACAGTTATCGTGACAGGATTAGGCAGAAAGCAGGTAGCCGCGGCGTTAAAAATGCCAGCCATCGCGCAAGTACAAGGATTGGAAAGTCACCATGTTGCTCAGATGGATTACGAGCATCTTGATAAACCGACTATTATTCGTCGTCAGGGAGCGACGCCAACGACACCCAGTGTTAGTGCACCCACGCAAATGGCTCCGGTACAAGCAGCGCCAGCAGCTGCTTCCATACAAGCACAGCAACCAACGCATGCGCACGACATTGATTACCTTGACATCCCTGCATTCCTGCGTCGTAAAGGCGAGGAAATGCTGGAAAGAGAATAAGGCTGTAGCCCGGGTGCGTTTTTTGCACTTGGGGACGGAGCATAATCGAAACACCGCTCCCCGGGTGCAAAGAACGCATCCGGGCTACACTCCCGGTGCGACATGAAACCCAGAACCCTCACTCCAGCTGAATTCCAGGCCTACGCATCATCCGGCGCCGTGTCTTCCACACGCATATCTTACGCCCCCGCTCTAAGCTGGCACAAAATCGGTACTCGTTTGGGAATAAATAATGCCGGTGATGCCGCTGTTTTTAAAAGCGCTGAGCGAGTGATAGTGGAGCCCGATCAAACAGCTATTCACAAAGAATCGCCCCACACCTTGTTCGCCATTAAATTTAAAAAATTTAAAAAGAAAGAAAAAGCGGAAGCCTACATTGAGCTTAGTCAAATCGCTACACGCATTCCTCACGCGAAAATTAAACCGTCAGTGTTAATAGAAAATGAACATGAATTTTTTGTCGCAACGATAATGGCTGAGCTACGAGGCCAAACGCTGGCGAAATTATTATTTAAAGATTCCGCTAATTATAAGATCCAAAAAAAGCTAACTCTTTCAGCTATCGAAACACTTGAAATCATGCTGGCAGCGGCCCTGGATTTACAATCAAGTATACACGCTAGTGGCGTTATACATCGCGATATAACACCTGCGAATGTGATGGTGGATCGTTCTGTTTCGCCGCCTGTAGTTAGAATTTTTGACTTTGATCATTGCAAGTTAGTGGGAACGATAGAGAATGAGGGATGTGGCACGCCGTTGTTTATGTCCGCAGAAGCGCTTAACTGGCAGAATAAAACGGCAAAAACCGATGTCTACGGTCTTGGGTGGCTCTATTATCTGTTGCTGCGTGGAAAATTTCCGCAGATAACTACGATGGATGATGTGAGATATTATGCGGCTAACATGCATGGTCGCAAGTTATCATTATTCGCGGATATGAAGTATGAACTTGATGCGAAGGATAGAGCGAGTCTCGCGAAACTGGTCATTGCCATGTTTAATCCTGTACAGGAGCGGCGCTGGGATTTGCAGCATTGTATTGATGTGGTGGAAGGGGTTTTGCAGAAGCTGAAATTGAAATCACTACCACCCGCAGATCGTACTGTCTTGCATGTGGCTTATGGTTTAGGAAAATCATTGCGTAACGATTTGGTTGGTGTGGCATTTGAAACAAGAATAGGCCATCAACCGTCTATTGATATTGTTGCCCGATTTAATTATGCGATAGCTTGCGTGGCCAGGTTGGCTGAAACATCCGCAGATGCTTTTCCGGCTTTTCTATCAGCATTGCGTATCGATATGCTGGCTGGTGTGAAGATTGATGAGCTCAGCCGCAAAGTGCAAGACACAATGTCTTCTTTTACCACGCATTACCAGCTTATAAAAAATCTGCAACATGAGGCACCTGATATAAAAGCTGTGTTAGGGGATCGTCCAGGAAAAACGACTGATGAATTTAAAGAGATTAATACTTCTATCGATTATTTGCTGCAGCATTACGAACTCTTCTCCTGGTCACTGGACAGCCTGGCATGGATTGATCGCAAGCTGGTAAAGATGCTTGACCGCGCGCAGCCGATATTTGTAACGGCGCGTCAAGCGGTTGCCGAAGTGCGGGCTGATGAAGCGAGACGGTCAGCAGAGTGGGCGCGGTTTATGGCTGAGCGTAGAGGGGTGCAGCAAAACCAACAACATGCTGAGGTTGAGGCTAGCGGTACTGTGATAACCATTAACGGCAAGCGTAAGATGTAGCCCCGCCTACGCGCAAAAAGCGCGCTTCGGTGCGACAAGCCTACATTTGTGCTAGCCATTGACCCCAAAACGTGCTAAAACTGCTCCCTTCGGCTCGGCCATCATTGGTCATTTTTTATTCCAAAATTCAATAGATTATGGTACACTTTTAGCATGATCAGACAACGAACACTTAAGAACGTTATTAAGGCGACTGGCATTACCCTTCATGGGGGCGAGCGTGCCGAAATAGTATTAAGACCGGCTCCTCCCGGCACCAATATCCGATTCAGACGCGTAGACTTGAACCCCATCGTGGAAATCCCGGCGTTAGCCGAGTTTGTAGGCGAAACCACTATGTCGACCACCTTGTTGAAAGACGGTGTGCGTGTCTCGACAGTTGAGCATCTGCTGTCTGCCTTTGCGGGTTTAGGTATCGACAACGCTTATGTAGATGTGACTGCTTCTGAAATTCCTATTATGGATGGCAGCGCGGGCCCGTTTGTATTCCTTATTCAGTCTGCGGGTATTGAAGAGCAAAACGTGGCGAAACGTTTTATTCGCATCAAGCGCAAAATTAAAGTCACCGATGGCGACAAATGGGCGTGCTTCGAGCCGTTCAATGGTTTCAAGGTGACGTTCACTATCGATTTCGATCATCCTCTGTTTAAGTCACATACTAAAACCGCGACGCTGGATTTCTCCAGTCTTTCCTACGTGAAAGAAGTGAGCCGCGCGCGTACCTTTGGCTTTATGGCGGACTTTGAAAAGCTGCAAGCGCTTAATCTGGCGCGCGGCGCGAGTCTGGATAATGCGATTGCGATCGATGACTTTCGCGTGTTGAACGAAGATGGCTTGCGTTATGAAAACGAATTTGTGAAGCATAAGATTCTCGATGCGGTGGGCGATTTGTATTTGCTGGGTTCGAGTCTTATTGGCTCGTTTGTAGGCTACAAATCCGGCCACGCGCTGAATAACAAGCTATTGTGTGAATTGCTTGCTAATCAAGATGCCTGGGAATTTGTGACTTACCAAGACGAAGCGGCTTCTCCTTCCGTACCTATTTCTTATATCCGCCCAATTTTAGTTGAAGCTTAGTGGTGTCATCCCCGCGAAGGCGGGGACCCATTCCTCGCCAGCCTCTTCATCGCCTCTCTCAATTTCGGATCTTCAATTCCATCCGCAATATCCGAAATCATCTTCGCTGTTTTGGCGGAAAGGGGTTTTGGTTTTCTGGTGCTTTGTGGCCGAGACAAGCGCTTAGTCTGCACCTGCACCTTGCAATGTATCGTCTGCAAGCTGCTCAATGCAGGCTCCTGCTTCAACTTCCTCACTAACTCCGCGCTCAAAAAATGAAGCTGCGAGGCGATAGAGCTATTCGCCGCCACGATAGTCAATTTTCCACTAATAAAGCTCGTCACCTTACAATAATTCCGCAGGTTCTGATCGAGATACTTACTCACTAAAGCATGTAACTGCTCCATCTTTTTAAGCTTATGCCACAGCACATGCACCGTGCCTTCGGTTTCAAGGTATGAAAGTGGTTTTTTGCTATTAGTGTCAGTCATAATGCCTAATTTATCATAAAGGTAGCCCGGATGAGTGTTTTTCCGGGGGAAGTGATCTTTGATATGGCTTCCCGGATAAAAGCACTCATCTGGGCTACCCTTGACGTCAATGTCTATAAAATGTACAATTTAGCCCTATAATAACTATTACGAGCACACAAAACATGCTGAGAAATGTAGAGGTAGTTTACTACCACCTTGCCTTTGGTAAAAAAGGATCGAAGCCAGAACCGAAACACGAAGAAGCGATAGAAAAACTGCTTAATGGCCAATTTCATTCAGGCATGTCTCACACCATTCATTATTCTACTCCTTTTTATGTGCGAAGTATCAGCTATGGCGGTAAGCCGCGTTTGTTGTACACATTAAAACGATTCGAGCAAAAGACATATTGCATTATTACGGAAGATTTAGCAGAGCATGATTATCTGGATGCCGATACAGAGCGCTCAACGGGTCTCCGTGACTGTCTCAGTGACTTTAAAACTAGTCTTGAGCAAGGCAAATTTATTCCTATTCCAAGAAAAGAAGAGAAGGAAGAAAAAGAAGAAGAAAACAACAATGATTACTTTACTGATGGAAAATTTATCCAATTTATGCCGATACAGTCAGGGATAATATCAGGCCCTTTGCCGCAATATAACTTTGGCGCGGCAGGTGCGGGTAAAACTTTAACGGATATGGCGAGGTTAGAAAAAGAATTTGATGAAGGACACGACGTACTTTATATCACGCAAAGATCAGAGTTGGCCGCCACGGAACGTCATAGGCGCGACCGTAAATATATTCTGTCAAAGGATGATGACGCGCCAAATTTTGCGGTGTTAGATTATGACGCGATGATTAGATTGATAGACCCGACGCTTGAAAAAAAGAAAATGGTTGGTGAAGTGGAATTTAATACCTGGGTTAACGAATATCTCAAACACCAAAAAACACCCGAAAACGTATTGAGTCGCAAGCATCAAATATATAAAGAATTAAGAAATATAAGTGGTTATTCAAAAGAAGAATATCTTGAAGAGCTTGGACAAAAAGAATGTTTATTTCATGAGGTGGATGAAAAGATTTTTTTATGGCAGATCTATAAATCTTATAAAAAAGAACTGGAATTAAGAGATGCTTATGACCCGAGCTTTTATGAAATTAAAGATTTTAGTCTATTTCAGGATCACATTGTTGCTATCGACGAAGTTGATAATTTATCAACTCTACAGATAATGCAATTAATGCGTTTCGCAAATTTTAAAGACATCATGATTACTGGTGATGGGCATCAACGTGATGATGATCTGTTGCCTAAACGACCATTTATAAAAAGACGTTTAGGGAGTCATTGCAAAGATACAGCATTAGATGAATCAAAACGCTGTGGTAAGGTTATTATCGAATTTGCAAATAAACTGATAAATGTCAAATACGATGTCACTGGCGGAAAAACTGAGAAAGATGAATATGAAGAAATAAAGATCCCAGTTGGGCAGCATGAAGGTAGTTTTGCCTGGCGGGATGACTGGAACGATGACGATGGTGTCTCAATGTGCCAATCACTTCAGGAAAAATATGGCAAAGAAGATTTATATGTCATTACCCATCCAAATTATGTAGATGATGCAAGGAAAAAATTTCCTGGCAATACGGTATATACTTTCCAGCAAAGTAAAGGTCGTGAATTTAAGCATGTAGTGTTATACCGTCCATTTGATACGGATGATTTTGCCGCGGCGGATGATATATTAGCCAGTAAAGAGCCGAGTGAAAAAAAGACAAAACGTCATATGCCAAAAAAAGGCGAGCGTGATAACTTAAACTTTGCTCCGGCTTTTAATCAGATATTTGTTGGCTGTACCAGAGCCATTGAGAGCTTAACGATTTGCCAACGTGATGATAAAAAATCCTATGCTGTAAGGAACGTTATTAAACGTTTACGACCTGCTGCGGCAATGAATAAAGATAAAGCTGTCTTGCAAAAGGAGGAAAAAGAAAAGAAAGTAGAGGTAAAAGAAGATCCAGAAGCTCGCCTGAAGAAAGCGATTAAATTATTGATGAATGGTGATGAATCGCAGGCAAAGCAAGAGCGTGAGTATTTATCTGAAGATCAACAAAAGAAATATGATGCGTTTAAGATTGAGTTTGATGCTACTCGTGAACGTGAAAAAGAAGAAGAGCTTAAGCGTCAGGCAGATCGTCGCGAGAAAATGCGGCGAGAAAAGCAAGGGCAGGGCGAGATAAAATCAGCGCCTACCAAACGTAACGCGGCTGCGCCTGATATTGCGCCGAAGCAATCGGTGGCGACAAGTAGCCCGGCGAGTAAGCTAGACGCGCCTTCTACGTCAAAAGACGCTCATCCTGGAGATAAAAAGCCTGTTAAGGGTACGCCAGCTACCTCATACAAGGTGACTGAACTGAAATCGCCGCAATTATCTTCGGCAACAAAGGGGTCAATAGAAGATCTGCAAAAAAAATCAATATCACAGCTAGATGCCACTGCTGCGGATCATATGCTAAAAGACTTGAAAAGACTTTTTGCACAAGCAGACACTAACCCTGAACCATTATACAAATGTATTGAATTATCATCAGGGTCAGAACAAAGATGCTCGGTTCTTGCTAAATTTCATAAAGAAAATCCTGAATTTCTTTCGAGCATACCACCTGAGATAATGTTTCGATTTTATAAGACAATGGTGGCAGGTGAGTTTGAGTCAGAAACGACAATATTTAATAACATACTGATCGCTCACGACGACAATTATGAGCTATTGTCTGACTGGCTATCCTATGATACCTGGGTATCTTATGTGGCCGATATTTATAAAACGCAGTCTGCTGAGTATCTTATCAATTTTACGCTGAAAATTATTAATCCATTGCTTTATCATTGGTCTAGTCAGGACGAGCCACCTTTCTTGCGTTTATTAATGCACGAACCATTATTTTTATCAAAGATTGCTGAATTTGGCTTCTTCGCCGTAAATCAGGCAAAAAATATATCTATTTTTGCTCTGCTTTGCACGAATGCTAACTTTCATCCGTTTCTCATAAAATTATTTGATAATAAACCTGAGCTAATTTCACAAATTGATTTTGATGAGTTTTTTGAGGTTCGAGGAGAAGAGTCTGGGCCAGATGAATTTCCACCTGTGCTGCATTTGTCGCGAACTGGCGAAGGCAGGCAGTTATTATTGTCGATGTTGAAGGCCAGACCTGAATTTCTCAGTTATTTGTCTTCAGCTGGTGTGCTGTTTAGAGTGTACCCCGCGCCCGATGTCAACATGATTCCGTGCCTGACATGCGTCTATAAAACGCTAGAAGGTACGGTAGAAGGTGATGAAATCATTGAATTGCTCAAAAAAAGCAATCCAGCATTGACCACAGAAAATATTAGATTTGAAATTTCCAATAACGGACTGGATTTTTTAAATGAAAAGGAAATTAAAAAGGTTAATCACCTAAAAATTGATTTAACCGTTGAAAGTCTGGCAACGCTTATGCGTGATCCAGATGCGAAACGATTATTGTTTAAGACATCTGGAATGGCTAAAGCAGAACCATTATTTATTAAACTACTTTCTAAACCTCATAGTTCGGAAATCTTGTTTGAGACGCTTCAGAAGTATCCAGACTTGATAAAGAACGCTATTCCTGTCACTATTTTTAATGCAACTGTGAATTGTGCGGGAATGCAGATTAGCTACCTGTATTTATTACTAGATTTTTCGTATTTTAGAAAAATCACCAAAATCCTTTTTGATCATGATGACCTGGTAAATTCAATTGAACCAAAAGTATTATTCGGGTTAACTGAAAACTATGGATCATTGCTCGAGTTTTTATTGCATGATGATAAATTACACTGGGTACTATGTAAATTATTTGAAAATGCCGATTTTGCTTATCGCTTTATTAAAGAGTTCGGTGATCATTCATTATCAAAAAAAGATATTTTTTCGAAAGTGACCACCCTGTTTTGCCGCTATTATCCTGTGTTGGCTGCTCACCTGGCTAATTTGGCATATTTGAAAAAGCTAAAAGAGCTAACGCCTACCTCCGTTATTTTTGGTGATCCAAAACTCGCGGCTCCTAATTTTTCTTATCTGGCAAGACACCCAACTCTTCACTCATCGATGGCGCTATGGATTGAGTCTGATCCTGCAGTCCTTGATCGTATTCCTGCAGTGCTGTTAGGTCTTGCGATCGACCCAACTAATAAAGATGAAACACAAACCCCCTTGAGCTGCCTTGCACAAACAGAAGCAGGCAGAAAGATTATACGCGCCTATGTAAGAAATCCCGTTCGCGCTAAATCACTTGCTACCTCCAGGTTGTTATTAACGCCTATTAAATCACAGAATCAACGTCTTAATGGCCAAACTGTGGTGGATCTGCTTCAGGCCGCGGATGGCCCTGGTTCCGACATTGTGCGGGTTGTGGTGGCTGCTAATTCTGATTTCGCCAAGGCGATGATTGATTTTGTGTTAGCGAACGCAGGCCCGCGATTGGATAAGGGTGATAGTCCAAAACGGACTCAGAGATCTGTCTCGCCTGGTTTAGACACAGAACGAGAAAATATAGTTCAGGAGTTTCTCGAAACGTCGGATGCGGAATTGCTTTTTAGTCCAGATGAGAATAACGGATGTATATTTATTACAATGAGCAGGCTGCAAAGTTTTATACGCAACTTGATGGAGGCATTTAAATCAAACCGGGAGCTATTTAAAGGTATTCCTGTTTCAACTTTATTTTACAATTACCATGCTCCGGACGTGAGTAACAAAACAAAAACGATTATTGCAATAATGGCGGAAAATACTGAACTTTACGATCTCCTGGTTTTTATACTATCTGATCTTAAAGAATCAGATGTGGCTTTGCTGATCGCAGAGTTGCACAAAGAACTTAAGGTTAACTCCGAAGGGAATACGACGACCCATCTGAGCCAGCTTTCGTTGCGCTTGCCAAGTTTATTGTTGTTTTTGCAAGACAAATATCCTGCATTTGCTGCTTCATTTACTGCGAGCAATATGACTGTAGCAAGAGTTCTTAATTCACAATTAGTTTTATCATTTTTAGAAACGCAAAGTATAACAGCCGATGGGTGTGAATTTCTCGATAGACAAGTGCGTTTAAATAAAACTAGCATTACTGATATTCCACCTGCTGCCATGTTTAGGCTTCATGATTTGAGTGACGGCAAAAGCAAAATGACAACGACAGCGTTTAACAACATTCTTCGTCTCCAAAAAGAACATTCTCAGGTATTAACATGCTGGCTGGAAAACGACGCTTGGATGGACTATATGATAGATATGTATATGTCAAAGTCGCGTAATAACTTAGAGTTTTTTACAGCCAGCGTCATTAGAGACCTCATTTATTATTGGCGATTTTCTGAAAATCCACCAATTTTAAGACTTTTGCAAAAATGTCCTGACTTTTTATTGTTGCTACCCAATAATATTTTTACCAGAACTAATGAACAAGCTAGCGTTTTTGAATTATTGTGCGCAAATCCTCTGTATCACCCTTATTTATCTGATCACAAAACATGGGGTGATTTCCGCCAGCTTGATATTAATAACTGCTTGCAAAGTATGCATTTAGAGCCAAATGTGCCATTCAATCTATCTCAATCTAAAAAAGGCCTGGGTGTTTTGGGTATTATTCTTGTGTTGCGTCCAGAAATACGTAAGCGTCTGGCAACGGAGGATGAGCTTTTCAGGAGGGTTAAATTTCCTCAGGCGCCTGATCGTAGACCGTACACTTGCCTTTATAAAATGCTTAATCAAAGCGCGAAGGGTAAGGAGATTATCGAGCTGTTACGGCAAACCAATCCAAAATTAACATCAGAATTTTTAGATCAGTCATTGAAAAGGAGCAGTCTGGATTTTCTTACTGATGAAGAATGCCTTATAGTAGATAAGGTCAGAAATGATTTAACTTCTGCTAATTTGGTGAGTTTGATGCGACGTTCTGATGCGCAGCGCTTGTTGTTTAACTCATCTGGGTTAGATTTACATATGAGTTTTATTATTGATATGCTATTGGTTGATACAGCTGCTCTTTGTTCAGCTTGCGAACTCTATCCTGAGCTTATCAAAGTATTCCCAACTGATTTCTTAATGAGAGCAATTACCCTTAACACTGTTCAGTCTGGAACTTATCTTAAACTTATGTTCGCCAAACTAACAGCACGTAAATTTTTGAAGATACTTGCGCCACATCATGAGTATTTCACGCAAATTAATTTTGAGTTTTTACTTGATAACGGCAATACAACTACTCATCTAACATATTTTGAGGAAGTTTTGTTTGACAGGAAATTGCATTTTCTTCTTTTTCAAATGATTGAAAATAGCGATAAGGCTCAGTCTTTTGTGGCAAAATATTGTGACGCTAAGTTGTCCGAAGGTGCCGCTTTCTCTATGGTATGTAAATATTGTCCTGAGTTTGCACTGGCTCTGGCAGAAAAAGTGCTGCCTCGCATACAAACCGTCAGCTTATTTTTTGACTTAAAAGATTTAGTGCCGATGCATTTTTACTGGTTGGCCAGACATTTGCCAGCACATGAGAAGCTTTACTCTACATTCAGTTCATACCCTCATTTGCTTACTAGTATTACTCTGAATAATTTAAGGAGAGCTTTACCCGAGCCATTTCCACCCAATGAAGCATCGTCACCCCTGGATGCGCTTGTTCAGACACCGCATGGTAAGAAAATTTTACAGTTAATTAAAAATGCGCCTAAGCAGAAAAAGGAGATGATCAGTCTGATTGATGGGCGATTAAGCGCAACCGCCCAAATATCAACATCGCCTTCGATGGGTTCGAAGAAGAAGTAGATGTGGCACGGATGAAATTTGCTTTTTAAATTTCATCCGGCTAGCAATGCCGAATGAAGCTGTGTTTCTCCAGATGAGAAAAGCATTCATCCGGGCTACACTCTTCCCCCATTTTATGGCACTATATGCCCTAATTTTACATTGAGATAAGACTAAATTGCATGTTTATAACCCGCCTCTTCACCAACGTGTTTGGTAGCCGCAACCAGCGTGTTTTGCGTCGTTTATGGAAGACAGTTGATCAAATTAACGCCATCGAGCCTGAAATTAGCGCACTTTCGGACGAAGCCTTGCGTGCCAAGACTCAAACATTCAGGCAGCGCCTGCAAGAAGGCGCCACCGTCAACGATATCCTCCCCGAAGCCTTTGCCACGGTACGTGAAGCGTCCAAACGTACTTTAGGGTTACGTCACTTCGATGTGCAGCTTATCGGCGGTATGGTGCTGCACGGCGGCAATATCGCTGAAATGCGTACCGGTGAAGGCAAGACCCTCATGTCCACCTTGGCCGTTTATCTCAATGCATTACCAGCTAAAGGTGTGCACGTTGTTACTGTTAATGATTACCTGGCCAAACGCGATGCGGACTGGATGCGCCCCATCTATGAATTTTTAGGCCTATCGGTCGACGTCAACTTGCATGGCATGTCACGCGAAGAAAAACAAAAAGCCTACGGCGCGGACATTACCTACGGTACCAACAATGAATTCGGCTTCGATTATCTGCGCGACAACATGGTGTTCAGCAAAGATGAAAAAGTGCAGCGCGGCTTGCACTATGCCATTGTCGATGAAGTCGACTCCATTTTAATTGACGAAGCGCGCACGCCACTGATTATTTCCGGCGCGGCTGAAGATAGCGTTGATTTATACGTGGCAATCAATGCCATCATTCCACGGCTCACCAAGCAGGAAGCGAAAGATGGCCCCGGCGATTACACGCTCGATGAAAAAACCAAACAAGCGCACTTGAGCGAAGAAGGTCATCAGCATGTGGAAGACTTGTTGGTGAAAGCAGGGCTGCTCAAAGAGAATGAAAGTCTATATGATGCGCAGAATATCATGCTCATGCATCATATCTATGCGGGCTTGCGCGCGCATAAATTATTTAATCGCGACGTTGATTACATTGTGAAGCAGGGCGAAGTAGTGATTGTGGATGAACACACCGGCCGCACCATGCCGGGCAGACGCTGGTCGGATGGCTTGCATCAGGCGATCGAAGCGAAAGAAAACGTCAAGATCAATCAGGAAAATCAGACGCTCGCGTCTATCACTTTCCAGAATTACTTCCGCATATATGGTAAGTTGGCTGGCATGACTGGCACGGCCGATACCGAAGCTTATGAATTCCAGCAAATTTACGGTCTGGAAGTGGTAGTGATTCCCACTCACAAGCCTATGATTCGTGATGACGCGGCTGATCTTGTCTACATGTCTGAGCCAGAAAAATATGACGCGATTGTGGCGGACATCAAAGCTATTCATCAAACGGGGCAGCCTATATTGGTCGGCACCGCATCGATTGAAGCATCTGAGCATTTATCTGGATTGTTAAAGCGCGCGAATATTCCACATCAGGTTTTGAACGCGAAATTCCACGAAAAAGAAGCGCAAATCATTGCCGAAGCCGGAAGGCCGGGTGGTGTGACTATTTCCACCAACATGGCTGGTCGTGGTACCGACATCGTGTTAGGTGGTAATTTGAACGCGGAATTAAAAGCGCTGGAAAACCCCACGCCAGAAGAAGTGACAGCGCATCGCGCGTCCTGGCAGCAACGTCATGATCAAGTAGTCAAAGCTGGCGGTTTGTATGTGCTTGGTACAGAGCGACACGAGTCACGTCGCATCGATAATCAGCTGCGTGGTCGTTCCGGCCGACAAGGTGATCCGGGGCGTTCACGTTTTTATTTGTCACTGCAGGATAATTTGCTGCGTATTTTTGGCGGCGAACGGTTAAACGCTATTATGCAACGCATCGGCATGGAAAAAGGCGCCGTGCTTGAGTCGCGAATGCTGTCGCGCAGCATTGAAAACGCGCAGCGTAAAGTGGAAGCGTATAACTTCGATGTGCGTAAACAATTGCTGGAATACGATGATGTCGCTAATGAGCAGCGTAAAGTGATCTACAGTCAGCGTGATTTGTTGATGGCGGCCGAGAGCATTTCCGACACCGTGCAGGATATTATGCACCGTGTGGTTGATGTGGTCACTGGCATTCATATTCCACCGCATTCGATGGAAGAAGAGTGGGATGTGCCGGCGCTGGAAAGCGTTTACCAAAATGATTTTAATTTGAAGCTGCCCATCAAAGACTGGCTGGCGGAAGAAGAGGTGCTTGATGAAACCAAATTACGCGAGCGTATTACAGCCGCCATGCTCGATGCGTATCGTGCCAAGGAAGCGCAGGTAGAAGTGCCCGTCCTGCGTCAGTTTGAAAAAGCGGTGATGTTGCAAACGCTTGACACCTGCTGGCGTGAACACTTGGCCGCGATGGATTATCTGCGTCAGGGTATACATTTACGTGGCTACGCGCAAAAAAATCCCAAGCAGGAATACAAGCGTGAATCGTTTGAAATGTTTGGCCAGCTCCTGGATAAAGTGAACTATCAGCTCATTTCCACGCTGTGCAAGTTTGAAGTGAAGATGGAAAGTGATGTCGAACAGTTGGAAGAACGACGCCGACAGGCATTAAACATGCAAAATGTGCAGTACAAGCATGTTGAGCTGGATACGCTTAATACCAATGATACTGCTGTACTGGAAGACGAGCGTGAATTTGTCGCTGCCGCTGGAGGTGGTACTGTCACGCGCATGTCGCCCAAAGTTGGCCGCAACGATCCCTGTCCTTGTGGCTCCGGCCAGAAGTACAAGCAGTGTCATGGGAAGTTGGTGTGATACGCGTCGCAGTCGGTATACTGAAACGCAATAACACCGTACTTGTCGCAGAACGTCCTGCAGACAAGCCTTACGCGGGCTATTGGGAATTCCCCGGTGGCAAAATAGAGCTAAATGAAACCGGCGAGCAAGCGCTCAAGCGTGAATTACATGAAGAGTTGGGAATCGATGTTATCGCGGCTCAGTTTTGGTTTGAACACATCCATCACTATCCCGACAAATCTGTCCAGCTTGAAATGTGGTTTGTCACTGAATTTTCAGGTGAACCACACAGCAAAGAGCAACAACAATTACGCTGGGTAAACTATCATGAAATGTGCAAACTGCGTCTGTTGGAAGGTAATACTCCCATTCTGTCACGTCTCTTTGTGCGGTAAGGGTCACATCATGCTGCGACCCTCAGCCATATTAACTATATTTTTTACATCTCGTAACGCGGTGAATGGTTTTCTTCAATTACGTTAGTTAGAGCATGCTTTCGCAGCATTTCATGCAGATGTTCAAAAAACGCACCGCTCTGCTTAACTGGCGAACCAGCTAGTGAACCAGGAGTAGATACCTCGGGTGAGATGGTCTCTGGTGTAGGTGGCTGTCTAAATTGTGCCACTCTAGCACGTACTTCCGCTTCGGTTGGGATTTCAATATAAAGCCTTGAATAGGTTGATCTCATGGTTTTTCACCTTCTCGTTCGTTTGGAGTGTTAGTAACAATATAATTATAATAATAAAACGCAGAATCATTGTATCAAAAACACACAACAAAACCTAGTAAAAAACAAGGTCTGACGATTATGTCGCAGATCAAACAATTGCTTTAATTTCAAACAGTTACAATTATCAAGAATGTGCTGTATATATATTGACCAATAATTCTTTCAATGATACAATAACGCCATATAAAATCCTTACAGGTAGTCAACATGCGCAATCGAGCCCAAGAAAAATACCTTCTACGCAAGGCAAAAGAATCGGTAGAACAAGCAAAACTCATTGCGGCTTTGGCTAAAGGTCAACAACAGTATGGCGGCAGTGGATTACGTTTTAGCACGGCAACTGAAAAATTATGTGGGTTCATGTTATTTTCCGCGGCTGCTATCACGCTGGTTGCACAGTGCGAAGCGGCTGTCAGCAAAAAATCAGAAGAAACTTGCAGCAATCCTGGCAGTGGCGAGGGTGATTGCAAATCATCAAGTTCTGACTCAACCGCAGAGCAGATAAAATCGATGATTAAATACAATGACACCAATCCAGCACGATGCGCATATATCGCGGATTCAGTTACTAGAGTTAAAAGCAAACTGCCAGATGCGGCACCAGGAATAGATCGTGTGATGGCGGGGTCAGATTTTAAATTCGTCTGTCAAAGCAAAGCTGCTTTTAAGAAAGGCCAAATAGCCTATTATGAGCCGACAAATAATGCTATTTACTATCCTGAATCTGGTAAAACCGATGATCTTGGTGTGGCGCATGAATTTTTGCACGCAGATACCGCGCGTAGACATTCCACGGCGACTTGCAGTCCAGCATTATTTTCAAAAGCAGAGTTGAGAAAATATCTCAAAGATCATCAATTTTTTGTTACCTATGGCTATACCGCATTTGCGCTGGCGCAGACAACGCCGATTTGGCCGCCAACCGCCATGAATAGAAAAATACTGGATGAGATGATTAAAAAAGATTTGGCATCAGAAACATCAAAAGAATTATATCGCCTGCATGAAAAGGCGAGCTCAGGGCAACAGATGACGGCTAAGGAAAAAACTGTTTACGCAGAGTATTGTAAGCTGCTTAATGCTGGCATTAAAAACGAAATGCCTATTGTTATGCATGAATTTCCTGCTGACCTGTTAGAAGAAATGGCGCAAAATCCCGCCATGATTCTTCCTGAGCTTAAACTGGGTCAGGGTGTCATTGTTCACGATCTTAAAGTTGTCACAGCAGAAGATGGAAAAAAACATCTGGAAGGAAAAGCAAAAGACGGTGTGTCATCGCACATTTTGCAGTGTAGAGCGGCGGAAATGAAATATAAACAATTAATGGCGGCAAACGATCCATTTTCTGCGCTTGCAGAGCTGGATACTTATTTGCGCGCCGGATTGACAGACGATGCTGTGAAAAAGTTTTTCCCTAATCTATGGGGGCATCTACAAACAGAAAAAGCATGCTGCGAAGAGGGCGATGTAAAACGGTGTTATAAGCCTATTTAATTCACAGAACAGGCGGCGATGGTTTTATCTATCCCACTCTCAAGTGTTTCTTGTGGTTGCCAATTTAACTCACGTGAAATTTTTTCGGAATTAATCGCATAACGAAAATCGTGCCCAGGGCGATCAGTGACAAATTGTAATAAAGTAGTATGAGAAGCTTTTTGCGGATGTAGTTTATCCATTTGCTCGCAAATATAGGTTGCCAATGTTAGATTTTCCCATTCATTATTCCCACCCACATTATAGCTCTCACCAATTTTTCCGCGCTCAATCACCGCCATAATCGCGCGGCAATGATCATCCACATACAACCAATCACGAATATTCTTGCCATTACCATAAATAGGAATAGGCTGCCAATTTAAACACGCACGAATAACCGTCGGAATAAACTTTTCCGCGTGTTGATAAGGACCATAATTATTGGAGCAATTCGTCATTGTCATCGGCAAACCGTAAGTGCGGTGATAAGCCTGTACTAAGTGATCCGACCCTGCTTTGCTGGCGGAATAGGGTGAGCTAGGGTCATAGCGTGTCGTTTCACTAAAACGCGCATCGCTCGGACTTAGCGAGCCAAATACTTCATCGGTTGATATATGATGAAAGCGACAGTGCGCGGCTTCCAGTTTAAAATATTCCTGCCAATAATGGCGCGCTGCATCCAGTAGGGTAAAAGTGCCGACTATATTGGTAGTGATAAAGTCCGCTGGCGCGTCAATTGAACGATCAACATGACTTTCCGCGGCAAAATGTACAATGGTGTCAATGTGATGATGCAGTAACAAATGCGACACCTGGTGTCTATCACAAATATCGCCTTGCACAAAATGATGATGTTCCGCGTTTGGCAGATTTTTTAAATTATCCAACGAACCAGCGTAAGTTAATTTGTCCAGGTTAATAATTTTAATATTCGGATAATTGCCCAGCACATGACGAATAAAGTTGGCGCCTATAAATCCCGCGCCTCCTGTCACTAGCATGTTACGCGGTTTAAAATCAGGCATGGGTTTTCTCGGGAATAAGCGACAAAATAGTTTGCAGTGCCTTTTGTGTGCCAGGCTGTTCTATGCCGTAGGTAAAGCGAATTTTATCGCAATTTAGCACGGAATAAGCCGGTCGTTTCGCCGCGGTGGGGTAGTCTACCGCGCTGATCGGTAAAACCTTTTGCGTTTTGATAGGCGCAAATGTTTCTGCCTCGGCGATGATGCTCACCGCGAATTGATGCCATGATACCGGGTCTTTGCTGCAGAAATGGTAAGTGCTGTAAATTCTGTCCTCTGTGGCTAATATTTTATAAATTGCCTCGGCAATGTCGCCCGCGTAGGTGGGGCAAGTGATTTGATCCGCCACTACACTTAATTCTGCTTTTTCATGCGACTGTCGTACTATGGATTTTACAAAATTAGTGCCGTACTCGCTAAAAACACCGCTGACACGCAAGATAATATGCTTTTCACAGCTTTCGCGAACTGCCTGTTCACCGAGTAATTTGCTTTGTCCGTAAATATTAATCGGCGCAGTCGCGCTTTCTTCAGTGTAGGGAATTGGCGCGGCGCCATCAAAAACATAGTCAGTTGATAAATGCACCAGAATGATATTTCTTTCCGCGCAAGCATCAGCGACATTTCTCGCGCCTATATGATTAACTAGCAACGCCTGATCTTCGTCGCTTTCGGCTTTATCAACCGCTGTATAAGCAGCAGTGTTGATAACAAAGTCAGGGTTATGCGTTTCAAGCGCCAGTTTAATCGATTCAGGTTCTGTGATATCCAGCTCGTCCCGTGACATCACGATTAAATAAAAAGCAAAAGCATGTGGATGGTACAACAGTGCGTTGGCAAGTTGTCCGCGTCCGCCGGTGATTAATACTTTAGGCAAAGAGTTGCGCATGGGTCATCTCATCCAGAGTAGGGTAAGTGTTGTCTTTGTCAGATAGAACAGGATTGCTGACAGGCCAGGGGATATTTAATTTGGGATCGTTCCAGCGAATGCCGCGTTCGCATTCAGGCGCATAATAATCCGTGCATTTGTAGTGAAAAATCGCGGTATCAGACAATACGCAAAAACCGTGCGCGAAACCGGGCGGAATATACATTTGCAGATGATTGTCGCTGGATAAGTTGATGCTGTACCATTCGCCGAAGGTGGGTGATGAGGTGCGTATGTCTATCGCGACGTCCCACACACTGCCTTGTGATGCCCACACTAATTTGCCTTGCGCGTGTGGTTGTTGGAAATGTAATCCGCGCAGAGTGTTGGCGGTGGAGCGAGACACATTGTCCTGCACAAATAGTGGCATGCCTGCTTTGGTATAACGCTCCTGCTGAAAAGACTCATAGAAATAACCGCGCGTGTCGGTGAAGACGCGTGGCTCGATGATCAATAAACCTTCTAGTGGTGCTTTGGTGATTTTCATAATAATCCTAACAAATACTCGCCATAACCGCTTTTCGTCTGAGCGGCAGCTAATTTTTCGAGCTGCGCGTCGGAAATTAATTTCATGCGCCACGCCATTTCTTCTGGGCTGCCAATTTTTAAGCCCTGACGTTGTTCGAGTACAGAAATAAAATTCGCGGCGTCGAGCAAGGATTTGTGCGTGCCGGTGTCAAGCCACGCCGTGCCACGACCTAATTTTTCCGCGCGCAATTGTTGCTGTTGCAAATAATATTTGTTGATATCGGTAATTTCCAGTTCGCCGCGTGCCGAGGGTTTTAATTTTTTCGCGATGTTAACTACCTGGTTGTCATAAAAATATAAGCCAATCACCGCGTAAGGTGAAACAGGTTGTTTTGGTTTTTCAATGATATCTGTTGGTTGATCTTGCGCGTCAAAGGAAATAACGCCGTAGCGCTCGGGATCTGAGACATAGTAGCCAAAAATAGTCGCGCCGGATTGTTGCGAAGCGGCTGCGCGCAGTTTTTCACTGAGCCCGTCGCCGTAGAGTATATTGTCGCCCAGGATCAAACACACGCTGTCATTGCCAATAAATTTTTCCGCGATAATAAATGCTTGCGCGATGCCTTCGGGCTTTTCTTGTGCCGCAAAAGTCAGATTAATGCCCCATTGTGAGCCATCCTCGAGCAGGTGCTGGAACATCGTTTGTTCGTGAGGGGTGGTGATGATCAGGATGTCGTGAATACCCGCGTGTATTAGAGTGCATAGCGGGTAATAGATCATCGGCTTGTCGTAGACAGGCAGCAGTTGCTTGCTGATAGAGCGGGTGGAGGGGTAGAGTCGTGTGCCGAGCCCGCCTGCTAAAATGATGCCTTTCATTATCTGACCTATGTTCAAATCGTTATCCGTATTATAATCACTCACCACGTGACTTCATACTGGAAAAATCGTATGCAACAGCAATTGGTCACCATTTTGGTGCCACATTATAAGACTTTGGAGCTAACCAGGCTTTGCCTAGGATTGATTAAAAAATATACAGACCCGAATAAAGCCAAGGTGATCGTGATTGATAACGATTCTAAAGATGACTCGACCACCTGGCTTCGCACCGTGGACTGGATTGAGTTAATCGAGCGACCAGCGGTGACGGGACAGGCACCGGTGCAGGCGCACTCAGAGGCGCTGGATTTGGCGCTGGCGCGGGTGGTGACGCCTTATGTGTTATCGATACATACCGACACGCTGGTAAAGCGGGCGGATTGGCTGGAGTTTCTGATTAAGCAGATCGAAACACATGACAAAGTAGCCGGTGTAGGTTCGTGGAAGTTGGAAGCAAAACCCCTGCATCGCCGTCTCGCCAAAAAAATCGAACGCACCATACAGCTTGCTTTTTACAAGCTGATCGGCAAGCAACAACATGCCATTCAAGGTGTAGGTAAAAATTATTATTATCTACGTAGCCACTGCGCTTTGTACCGAACAGATCTATTACGCAAATACAATTTACATTTCGGTGATGGCGATATGGTTGCAGGTAAGGCGATGCATAAAGCTTTGGTAGACGCTGGACACGAGATGATTTTCTTACCCTCAGAAGTTTTATTACCGTATCTTGATCACGTCAATCACGCCACCGTTGTCTTAAATCCACAGTTAAGCCGCGAGCAGAAGGGGATGGATAAGCGGTTACGCAGAGTGAGGGCTACGCTGGATCGCCTAAAGGCAGCGTTGTAGCCCGGGTGCGTTTTTTGCACCTGGGGTGCAAGGTTGATCGCACCTATGTTCCCCGGGTGCAAAAAAACGCACCCGGGCTACTCAAGCTCAAACCCGATCTTGTCAAAATGCCCCTCAAGCTCATCCACATTATTAAACCGAATCCGCACATAACCGCCGCCGCGTTCTTCGTATTCTACCTGAACGCGATTGCCTAAGTGCTCAGATAAAGCAGTTTCTAATCGCTGCAAATTCGCATCACTAAACTTACCCGCAGGCTTATCAACCTGCTGCGCTTTTTTCGCTTCCAACTCCAACTTACGCACATTCCAGTTTCTTTGCACACAACGATCTGCCAGTTCAAGCTGCAGTGCAGGTTCTAATCCCGCCAGAATCTTGCCATGTCCTTCAGAAATATCACCATCAATCAGCATCTTCTGCACGCGCTGTTCCAGTTTCAGCATACGCAACGTATTCGTGATACCCGCGCGCGATTTACCCACCGACGCCGCCACCTCATCATGCAAATAACCAAACTCGTCAATCAAACGCTGATACGCCTTCGCTTCTTCAATCGGATTCAAATCCGCGCGGCTGGTATTTTCCACAATAGAAGCTTGCAGCGTCTGCTCATCGCTATAATTGGTGACCAGACAGCTCACATCGCTCAGCGCTGCCAACTGCGCCGCGCGCCAGCGCCGTTCACCCGCGACAATCTCATACGTACCATTAGCCAACGGTCGCACCACGATAGGCTGCAATAAACCGCCAGTCGTTTTGATGGATTCAGCTAATTCTTGCAGTTTTTCAGGATCAAAATGCTGACGTGGTTGATACTTGCCACGGACTAGCAAATCAATAGCGATATGTTGTAAGGTTGGACGTCGTCGTTGCATGTGGGTAGTTTATGTTAATTCGATGACTGGTTCAATTGGAAGCTAATTAACATAGGAGGCGATCCAGCTGAAAGAAGTAAATGAAAAATTGGCAGCACTGCAAGCTTTGTTAGATAAAAGTCATTATCAACTGGAATTCGATAATTTACAGATCAATCATCCTGATGAAATCAGTCCATTCTTGGCGTAGTCCTTGGCGCATGGCTTTACAACAGAAATCATCCCTCCCAGCTAGCCCCGGCTCCAGATGGCCCCGATTCATCCTCATTCGCGCTTGCTTTTGATAAATTTGATGTGAAGCCGGAAGAGAAGAAAGAGCTCAAGCAGGAATTAGTAGAAGTGAAAAAACTGGATGACTCCGCCGCTGGAGTAGGGCTTACTTCAGAATCAGTTGTTGCCACTGCGCGCCCAATTGCAGATAGCACTGTCGCCGCGTCTAAGCTTTAAATGTTTCCCGGGTGCAAAAAACGCACCCGGGCTACATCGTTATATCACTCAATCGACGGCAGCTTCACATTTTTAAGCCTGCCAGAAACCAGCTCAGCAATAAATTTACAAAACGGCACAATCTGGAGCCTGCTGCCGAATGCATTTATCGGGGGGCGGAACGACGCAGGTTTAAATTTTCTTTCCCACACACTGAATCGTAACATTTTTGCCACAAGCATAGCGCACGCTGATGTTGCCCACGTTATCTTGCGCATTATTGTTGGTTAACTGCCAGTTAAAAGGGCCATTGATACCTTCATGCAGTGGCACAACAATAGGATTATTAATATTCTTAAAATGCTTGCCTGTGCGAAGATATGCATTCAAGCCAGCGTTACCGCAGTAATCGTCCACTTCGCACCTTTTTCAATATCGCCCGCCTGAAATTTCATGTCAGCGAACGCAGCGGTGCAGCCGATGACTGCCAAACCAAGCAACATGGTTTTCGAGGCTGAATGTAAGAGTGTCACGCCGGTTCAAATGCGAAGTGCAATTTACTCCTCAAGATTATTAATCGTTCGGACTAAAACCAGGTGGTGGGCTTGGGCGGTCTTCATCAGATTCGTCAATTATGCGAGATGATTGCGTACAAACCTCGTTATGTAATTTTTATCGGGGTGACAGGATTTGAACCTGCGACATCTGCCTCCCGAAGGCAGCGCTCTACCAGGCTGAGCCACACCCCGCTTTTGTATTGCAATTGCGCTTTACCGTAGAGTGCTTTTCTCATCCGGTGAACAATGTTTAATGAAGCATCGCTCGCCGGATGAGAAAAGCACTCATCCGGGCTACATATTAATATGTACGTTCCACTATAAAATCACTCAATTCATCCAGCGCATTACGATAAGGTGAAGGAGCGATATGCGACAGCGCCTGTTTAGCCATCTCAGCATGGCGCCTTGCCGTGTCGGCAGTGTACTTTATTGCATCGGTGGATTCAATAATCTCAAGGATTTTTGTCAAATGCTCGCTTGAGCCAGTTTTAATGGCTTCGCGCATCAGTTTCAATTCCGCTGGCTTACTTTTGTGCATGGCGTGGATCAGCGGCAGGGTCGGTTTGCCATCCGCCAAGTCTTGCCCTACATTCTTGCCGGTCTCGTCTGCTGATTGGTTGTAGTCCATAGCATCGTCAATTAATTGATAAGCGAGGCCGATATTCATGCCAAAATCTCTCATCGCTGCGATTTGGCTTGAGTTGTCTGTTGAAAGCAGCGCGCCAAGTTCAGCCGCTACTTCAAATAATTTGGCGGTTTTGCGTTTAATAATGTCAAAATAAAAATCTTCGCTGGTGTCGGGGTTTTTGCTGTTTACCAACTGCAGAATTTCACCTTCAGCAATGTAATGTGTCGATTTGGCGAAAATATCCAGGATTGTTGCATGATGTAAGCCGACCACAATCTGAAAAGCGCGGGAATAGAGAAAATCGCCAACTAACACGCTGGTATTGCTGTTCCAGACAGTGTGCACCGTTTTGTGACCACGTCGCAGCGTCGCTTCATCCACCACGTCGTCATGCAAAAGGGTGGCTGTATGTACTAACTCGATAACTGCAGCGAGGTCAATATGTTTTTGACCTTCATGCGCAAGTGCGCGCGCGCTCAGTAGCAAAATCAGAGGACGTACCCGTTTGCCACCGCATGTCAGGACATACTCAATGACTTCCTTGATGAGAGGAATTTCAGAGCCAAGTTCGGAAAGGATGAATTGGTCGATCGCAACCAAATCATTTTTAACCAGGTCTCGGATTGAGTCTAGCGACATTGCAATTCTCTAATAAATAAGCAAGTTTGCATCCTATTGTTGTTAGGTTAAACTGTCAAGGCTAAAAGGAGCCAAAAATGCCATCATTCGACATTGTTTCCAACATCGATAACCATGAAGTCACCAATGCCATTGATCAGACCAACCGCGAGGTGAAAAACCGCTTTGATTTTAAAGACACCAATGCGCGGGTCGAGTTGGCGAAGGATAAAATCACCATCATTGCGCCTACCGACTTCCAGTTGAAACAGGTTGATGAAATATTGCGCAATAAGTTGACGAAGCGTGGGGTGGATATTCGCGTGTTGAAGTATCAGGAGATCAAGACGAACTTAAGCGAGGCGCAGCAGCAAATTGATGTGAAGCAGGGTATCGATGCTGAAAACGCCAAAAAAATTGTAAAGATGATTAAGGATGAAGGTTATAAGGTGCAAGCGGCGATTCAAGGCGACCAAGTGCGGGTGACGGGTAAAAAGCGTGATGATCTGCAAGAGGTGATTGCCATGTTGCGTCAGGCGAAGGTTGAGATTCCATTACAATATACTAATTTCCGTGAATAGCCCGGATGAATGCTTTTCTCATTCGGGAGCGATGTTTTGTTAAACACTGTTCCCCGGATGAGAAAAGCACTCATCCGGACTGCACCGTCGTCCCGGCGAAAGCCGGGATTCAGGAGATTGTTCAATGAATGTATTTTACACTTTACTTTTCATCCACATCTGCTTCGGCGCCATCTCCCTGCTCAGCGCCGCCGGCGCGCTCTTCGCGACCAAAGGCCAATGGTGGCACCGTCACTTCGGTGAATTTTTCTTTTATGGTATGTCAGGTGTGTTTGTCACCGCCATCCCCATGTCGTTAATGAAATCGAATGTATTTTTATTTACGATCGCGATATTTAGTTATTATCTCGCTTTCAGTGGCTGGCGTTTTTATGATACGAATTCAACTTACGCGATTATCCTGTGGGTGTTTGGCGCACTTGGCGCGAGACTCAGTTATGGTAATTTAAAAATATTTCAACGTGGCGGCGCGCGTGGTAAAGAAAGATTAGTGCAGCACTTCAGTTCCATGATCGGCGCGACTATCGCCGCGGTTACTGCTTTTGTTGTGACAAATATTCATATTCAACCAGTCATTATTCTTTGGCTTGGCCCAACAATTGTATTGGTGCCTGTGATCTTTTGGTGGAGAAGGAAAATCTATGTCGAGAAGTGGGTATGTTGAAATACGTTCACCGGAACGAGTCAGGGTTATTGATTTTATAAACTCATCGCCGGCTTATCATGGTTTGATAACGATTCCTTCCACAAAACTCAGTAGAGAGAATAAAGGAATAATCGAGGGGCTTTGTGATCCGTTGACATTCGCCGAGCTAGAGGAACAGTTTAAGAAAATCGTTCCCGCAACGGATACGTTAGCATGTGCTACCCAAAATGCCCTGCGATTTTTTGTCAGTTTTCTCGATGATAACGAGAAGTTTCAATATTATTTTATTCAGCTAAAGGCTGAGTATGAGGCGTGGAAGGTCAAAAGCGAGAAAACACCACTTTTGTAGCCCGGACATGTTTTTTATGTCCGGGAAATGTGACTTCGTTTGAACAATGTTCCCCGGATATAAAAAAACATGTCCGGGCTACGCCTTGTCCAGTATTTCCAGGCTAGCCTCAATGTATGTCAAAAATCGTGGCCCAACATTCGGATTGCGTGTTTTTGAAATCAAAGTAGAAGAAAATTTATCGCCCGAAAAATTAAAAACAGGCCGGCCGTAATGTATTTGTTCTTGATCTAAAATAAAGAGTGTGGCTTCATTGCTATTTTTGTTAGCAAATACGATGCCAGCTTCAATGTCGTTAAATGCCAATTTTTCGATAGTTATCGTTACTGTTTCGCCAGGATTAAAAGCCTGCGGGTTAATCGTGATAGAATTGCCAGGCTTGCTAAACGCGATATGGTCGAAATGTAACTGATCGCTCGTGTTATTCACCATATAAACATGTAGTGTGGTGTTTTCGTCTGTTTGAAGTAAAGCGTTTGCGGAAGTAGACAAAAGCAACGCAAAGATAATAGCTAATTTCTTCATAAATATCTCCTGTAGCCCGGGTGCGCTCTTTGCACCCGGGAGCAATATCGAACGAAGCCACACCCCCCGGGTGCAAAAAACGCACCCGGGCTACATATATACAAATTCAATTTCTGCATCTGCCAACTGCTGTCGCAGCAAAGCCAGCAACGCCTCGGTTGGTTGCAATAACCAATTCTTGCCAAGTCTAATATTGGTTTGCACATCTCCATCACGATGTCGCAATACCACCGGACAATTTCCTCCACGATGCGCAGACAACAACTGCTGCAACTGTTCGGGATTAAGCGCCTCTAAACCTGGCAGTGAAATTTGTAAACCCTTAACAAATTTGGAGCGCGACTGGTCCATCGTGGCAAGATCACGCGCCACAATGCGCGGGCTGTTGCTGAATTCATCCATGCTGATTTCACCGTCGATAATCACTAGCTGATCTTCAACTAGTAAATGGCGGTATTTCTGGAACGGTTCAGAGAAACAAACGCCTTCAATGGAGCTGGTGCCGTCATCCAGTGTAAATATACCAATGCGATCACCGCGCTTGGTTTGTCTGGTGCGCACGTTAGTGATAATGCCAGCAATGCGCGCGTTCTTATGCTCGGCGGGATTTAATTCCGCGATACGGCAAGTGGTAAAATTCGCTAGTTCGTTTAGGTAGTGATTCAATGGATGGCCGGTAAGATAAAAGCCCAACGTTTCTTTTTCGCCTTGCAGTTGTTCTTCGTCGCGCCAATTTTTTACTTCGATATATTGTGGTGCTTGCGTGGCTGGTATCATGCCAAGCAAGTCGTGTTGTCCGGTTAGCTGATCTTGTGTTGACTGCTCGGCCTGTTGCAATGCATTATTCAAAGAGGCCATCAACGTAGCGCGATGTTTGCCAAGTGAATCAAAGCAGCCTGATTTAATCAATGCTTCCAGTACGCGTCTATTTACCTTGCGTAAGTCCACGCGCTGACAAAAATCAAAAAGATCTTTAAACACGCCATTTTGCGCGCGCTCATTAACAATATTTTCAATCGCCGCTTCGCCCACACCTTTGATCGCGCCTAAACCATACATTAAGTGCCCATCATCAATGACCTTAAAATGATAATCACTAAGATTAATGTCTGGCGGCGTAACATGTAATTTCTGCGCCTGACAATCATCCAGCATCATGATGACTTTTTCGGTTCTATCCATGTCGGACGTCAACACAGCAGCCATAAATGCAGCAGGGTAGTGTGTTTTCAGCCATGCGGTTTGATAAGCAATCAGTGCGTACGAAGCTGAGTGCGACTTGTTAAAACCATACGCCGCAAATTTCTCCATCAAGTCGAAGATATGTGTGGCGGTTTCAGCGTTAATGCCGTTTTTCTTCGCGCCTTCACAAAATATTTGACGTTGCTTCGCCATTTCTTCCGGTTTTTTCTTACCCATGGCGCGGCGCAAAATATCCGCGGCGCCGAGTGTGTAACCCGCCAGCACCTGCGCGATCTGCATAACTTGTTCTTGATACACTACGACACCGTAAGTGGGACGCAGCACAGGTTCCAGTTGCGGATGTGGATAGGCTACTTTCGCGCGGCCATGCTTACGATTGATAAAGTCATCGACCATGCCGGATTGCAATGGGCCCGGTCGAAATAACGCGACCAGCGCGATCAAGTCCTCAAAGCAGTCTGGTTGCAGACGTTTGATTAAATCGCGCATGCCGTGAGATTCAAGCTGGAACACAGCCATTGATTTGCATGCTTTAAGTAACTTGAAGGTCGGCGGATCATTTAATGGGATTAATCCAATATCAATGGGCGGTTCATTTTGCTGCGCGCGTGTTTGATTGATGACGCGTAAAGCGCGATCAATAATCGTCAGTGTTTTTAAGCCTAAAAAGTCGAATTTGACTAATCCGACCGCTTCCACGTCATCTTTGTCAAATTGGGTGACGGGATGGGAGGGCTCGCCTGGTTCGCAATATAGCGGCACAAATTCAGTTAACTTGCCGGGTGCAATCACGATACCACCCGCGTGCTTGCCGACATTACGCGTGATACCTTCCAGCTTGCGCGCCAGATCAATGAGCGTGCGAATCTCTTCTTCTTTTTCGTAGCGTTCGCGTAGCAGTGGCTCTTGTTCCAGTGCTTTGTCGAGTGTGATGCCTAATTCAAAAGGAATCAGTTTCGCTATCTTGTCTACAAAACCATAGCCAAGCCCAAGAACACGTCCCGCATCGCGCACGACGGCTTTAGCCGCCATGGTGCCATAGGTAATAATTTGCGACACACTGTCATGACCGTGTCGTTCCATCACGTATTCAATGACGCGATCGCGTCCGTCCATGCAAAAGTCGATATCGAAGTCAGGCATGGAGACGCGTTCTGGATTAAGAAAACGTTCGAACAGCAAATCCAGCGCTAGCGGATCAAGATCAGTAATTTTCAGCGCGAAGGCGACGAGCGAGCCCGGGCCTGAGCCACGACCTGGGCCGACAGGAATACCGTTATCTTTGGACCATTGCACGAAGTCCGCGACGATAAGGAAGTATCCGGCGAAACCCATTTTGTTAATGACATCGAGTTCGCGCTGCAAACGTTCGTCGTAGGCTTTGCGGTCGCCGGTGATGGTCGCTAAGCGTTCGTTTAATCCACGTTGCGCCGCTTCGCATAAATAACTTTCGGTGGTGAATGTTTCCGGCACGGCAAAATGCGGCAGACGACTTTTGCCCAACTCAAAAGACGTATTGCAGCGTTTGGCGATTTCGACTGTGTTAGCCAGCGCTTCGGGAATATCCGCGAACACGCGCTGCATTTCTTTCTGGCTGCGAAAATATTGTTGTTCAGTGTAACGGCGTTTGCGATGTGGATCGTTCAGCGTCACGCCTTCCTGAATGCACACGCGCGCTTCGTGCGCTTCATAATCTTCGCGTTCGAGAAAACGCACGTCATTGGTCGCGACCACCGGCACGGAAAATTTTTCCGCGAGTTTGAGCGCGGCGGTGATATAAGTATTTTCTTCAGGCTTGCCGACGCGACTAAGTTCGATGTAGAAACGATCGGGAAATAATTGTTGCCAGTATTGTAATCGCTTGCTCGCTTCTTCGGTATTTTGCGCCAGCAGTGCTTGTCCGATGTCGCCACCTTGCGCGCCGGATAATGCGATCAAGCCAGCAGACAAAGGTTCGAGCCAGGCTTTTTGCAGAATGGGTTTGTCGAGTGTTTGTCCTTCGAGAAATCCGCGAGATACGAGTTGCAATAAATTCAGATAGCCTTGCTGGTTTTGGCAAATGAGAGTGAGTTGCGAGTTTTCTATTTGCAGGTCTACGCCTATGAGAGGTTTGACGCCGTTATCAAGCGCTTCCTGGTAAAATTTGACGGTCGCGTACAAGTTACTGATGTCTGTGATGGCGAGCGCCGGCATGCGGTCGTCCGCTGCTTTTTCGGTGAGTTCAGGAATGCGCAATAAGCCATCGTGGATGGAGAATTCGGTGTGCAGTCGTAAGTGGATGAAGCTTGGCTCCATGGGGCTATATTCCTGGGTTTTGGGTATCATAACACCTAGCCGCAGCCCGGATGAAACGCTTTTTGTTTCATCCGGGGAGCTGTTCCCCGGGTGCACAAAACGCACCCGGGCTACTCCAATATGTGCTTTTCCGGTATGATAGCTTCTTTGCCAATTGAGTGTAGATTTAATGAACATCAATTTCCTTGATTTTGAACAGCCCATCGCGGAGCTGGAAGCTAAAATCCACGAATTGCGCATGGTGGGCACCGACGCGGATATCAATTTAAGTGAAGAAATCTCACGTTTAGAAATAAAATGTAACACATTGATTAAAGACACATTTAGCCATCTGACGCCCTGGCAGGTGACACAGTTGGCCAGACATCCGCAGCGCCCGCATACGATCGACTATATCCCGCTGATTTTCACTGAATTTGACGAGCTCTCCGGCGATCGTATGACATCGCAGGGGGCATCTATCATGGCAGGGGTGGCTCGGCTTGAAGGGCAGCCAGTCATGGTGATTGGCCACGAAAAAGGTCGCAAGACGCAGGAAAAAATCGAGCGTAATTTTGGCATGCCTAATCCAGAGGATTATCGCAAGGCGCTGAGATTAATGCGCATGGCGGAAAAGTTCAAATTGCCGATTATTACCTTCATCGATACGCCGGGTGCTTATCCGGGTATTGGCGCGGAAGAGCGTAACCAGAGTGAAGCGATCGCGCGTAATTTATTTGTCTTGGCGAAGTTAAAAACACCGATTATTTGCACGGTCATTGGCGAAGGTGGTTCAGGTGGCGCGCTGGCGATTGGCGTGGGCGATCGCGTCAACATGCTGCAGTACTCGATTTACTCGGTGATTTCGCCTGAAGGCTGCGCGTCTATCTTGTGGAAGAGTGCGGAAAAAGCGCCCGAAGCAGCGGCGGCGATGAATTTAACGGCGGAACGCATTTTGGAATTGAAGCTGGTTGATAAAGTTATACCAGAACCGTTGGGGGGCGCGCATCGTGATGTTAATGCGACTGCGCAAGCGATTAAAGACACTATCGTGAAACAGCTCGCGGAATTGAAAGGGTTGCCGACGACGACATTATTGAACGAGCGTTATAAGCGCTTGATGAATTATGGCACGTGATACTGTTATCCCCGCGAAGGCTGTCATCCCCGCGAAGGCGGGGACCCATATTGGTAAT
>DAIDIB010000007.1:0-15888 GCA_027459575.1 Gammaproteobacteria bacterium
GTTCAATCGCTGATATGGGATTTTTTGAGTTTCGGCGGCAACTGGAATATAAGGCATCGAGCGCAGACGCCAGGTTAATCGTTGCTGATTGTTGGTTTGCGAGCAGTAAAATCTGCTCTCGCTGCGGCGACAAAGTTGACAGTCTCTCATTGTCCGAGCGTGAATGGACCTGTGGGTCATGCTTTACTCGCCACGATCGTGATATCAATGCAGCAAAGAATTTAGAACAACTGGCGGTGAGTTCCACCGTGTCAGCCTGCGGAGCATCCTCTGATGGGGCGATAACATCCGTTATCGCTAGTCATGGTGCGTTGAAACAGGAATCTAACGTCATAGCTATCTATGGATAGGTTTGAGTAAGTTTGGATGAACGGAGGCGTGCAATGTTAAACATGTTTTTGATTTTTGTTGGCGCGGGATGTGGCGGGGTTTTTCGTTATTGGATATCCAACGTTTCTTATTGGTTTCTGGGGCGTCAGTTTCCGGTTGGCACGCTGATTGTTAATGTCAGCGGGTGTTTCTTAATGGGGTTTCTTTTTGTTCTTTTGCTGGAGCGGATTGATGGCGTGGGGCCGCAACTGCGCTCATTGTTGTTAATAGGGCTTTTGGGTGGTTATACCACTTTTTCTTCTTTTTCCATTGAGACTCTCAATCTTTTTGAAAGCGGCGCGCCGTTAAGCGGGATGGTGAATATTTTTCTTAGCATTATTCTATGCCTGGCTGCAACGTGGCTGGGTGTTATAGGAGGAAGGCAATTATGAAAACAGCAGACGTTATCTTTGTTAGAATTTATATAACTGAATCATCGCATATGCTGAATAAAATTGTAAGCTATCTGAAAAACGAAGCGAAAATCAGAGGGATTAGTGTGTTTCGCGCGATTAGTGGTTTTGGTGATACGGGCAAGCATACGGCTTCGCTGGTTGATCTGTCGCTGGATTTGCCGCTTGCGATTGAGTTTTTTGACAGTAAGGAAAAAATAGAACCGGCATTGGAACATTTAAGCGGCGTGATTAAGCATGAACATATTGTTTGTTGGGAAGCGAAGGCGAATGATTAATAGGAAATAACAATGAAAAAAATGGATCTTAATAGAGCATTCACTCTTATTGAACCAGGACCAGTTGTTTTAGTTACAACAAGTGACGCGAGTGAAAATAATATTATGACGATATCCTGGACGATGGTAGTGGATTTTACTCCAAAGTTTGCGCTGACGACCGGCGCGTGGAATTATTCTTATGCCGCTCTCAAAAAACATCGGGAATGTGTGCTAGCTATTCCAACGGTGGATTTAATTGATAAGGTGGTGGGTGTTGGCACGTGTTCTGGCGTTGATACCAAAAAGTTTGAAAAGTTTGATTTTACGCCTGTTAAGGGGAAATATGTTGATGCGCCTTTGATCAAAGAGTGTTTGGCAAATATTGAATGCAAGGTGATTGATATCATTAAAAAACACGATATTATCGTACTGAAAGGAGTTGCAGCCTGCTTCGACAGCTCAAGAAAAGAAAAGCGCATGATTCATGCGGTAGGTGATGGTACATTTACAGTGGATGGACGCAAATTAAACCGTAAAAAAATGATGCGATCTAAATTGCCTGATTTCTAATAAAAACATAAATGCGTGAGAAAACACACCTGCTTAAGTTAGGCCAGCTGCTCCAGCATCTCTTCTTTAAGAGAAGCTTCCACCGCTTTGCGCTTAAGCATGCCAGCATAGAACCGCGACACTTCCGTACATTGGCTAATATCTATTTTCATTCCCCTCGCCCATCGGCACATCACAAACAAATATGCATCTGACAGGGTAAAATGATCACCGCAGAGGAATTGCTTGCCTTGCAGTTGGTTGTTGATAAAAGTGAATTTAGCGATCAAATTTGGAATAAATATGGTGTTCTTCACTTCTTGCGGAAGATTTGGATTAAACAATGGACTAAAGCCTTTGTGTAATTCTGTCGTAATGTAATTTAGCCACTCCAGCACACGGTAACGCTTAAAATCTCCAACTGCTGGCAGCAACTGGTGAGCCTGATTTGCATCAGCAAGATACTGCAGAATAACTGCGCTTTCAGTTAACACTTCTCCCTGTTTAATTTCCAGCGTCGGCACCGCGCCCTTAGGGTTCACTTTCAAAAAATCGCCGCCTGATGAGGATTTTTTAGTTCTCAGATCAACCGCCTCATACTCACACGACAGCCCAAGTTCATTGATAATAAGGCGCACAACAAGCGAACAAGCCCCCTTGCTGAAATAAAGTTTCATGTTTTATCCTCAGAGGTTAGCTAACAAGTGTAAAACATCATAGAAAGGAAATCATTCCGACGCAAGCCAAATTCTACAGCGACATGAGTAGCCACAGCCGATTCTATATATAAATCACTCATTTATTCTGACTCAAACTTTACCAGATTCATTTCTTTCATCCATTACCATTAAGTGTTAAAGTTTGGCCACTCAACTCAACATAGGCACCATAACAATGACCGCGAGACACAATCCCGCTGCTGATACTATTTTATCTGGAATTACCGTCTTAGGCATAGGAGCCTCACTTTTGACTGCAGCGGCCACTCACTCAATAGAAGTTGGAATCACTGCCTGCGCCTTGGTCGTCCTTAGCATCGCGGGGACAGCTTGGTTTTTTGATCAGCAAGCGGTGAAAGTGGCCAAAAACCCTGTCACTCATTTTGCGAAAGGCGAAACCCCTCCCAAACAACCTGCTGACTATCCAGGTCCGTCTTTATCCAGCTAGAAATGGCATTGCATTCAGAGTATTGACGATATAACATCGAGGAAGCGCGATTTGTATGCAACCAAAAGGGATACTAATGAAACGGAGTTTTAGCGGAATTGCGATGGCTATGGCGCTGCTAGTCAGCGCTCCCTGCTTTGCTCAACAAGCCCCTGTCACTCTTACTCTTGAAAAAGCCAAACATTACCAGAGTAAAAAGTCTGGAAAAACATATATCCAGGCAGATCGCTTTAAACGTGAATCGAATGCGAACTACTATAAACGATTCGTCCAATCAAAAACCAAATATCCGGTGCATGTGATTCGTAGCCATGGTTTTTATTATGTTACGATTGGCCCCATCTCCTCTGCCGCGGAAGTTAGAAAAACAGCGGACAAGTACTCGGTCAAGCCTGGTGTAGTCGAGAAACCCAAACACGTTAAGCAAGCTAAACATAAAAAGAAGTGGATCCCGGCTTCCGCCGGGACGACATCAAAAGCAAAACCAGCAGCAAAGCTGAGCAAAAAGGAACAAGCCAAACTGAGTCACGCTGAGCTAGCCAGACGCAAAGAAGCCAACAGAAAAGCGCTGATCGCCCAATGGGAAGAAGAACAAAGACAAATGGAGAAGACTGCAAAGGCTAAAAAAGCTAAGCACGCTAACAATGCCACGCAAGCCCATCCGGTAGAGCCATCTAAACAAGCTGTCGAAACCACACCTGTTGATCCACCCAAACAAGCCGATCTCACTCAACCAGTTAGCCCAGCCGATCAAGGCAAACAACCTTATTTTCTACAGAATGTTTCAGGCACCTGGATTGCGTCTGCTGGCGCGGGTTGGCAGTATCCCAATTACAAATCCAACATGTATGTGAACAATGGCTCTGGCGCGCCACCGCCTTATGATGTTGACCTTTATACGACAAAGGAGAGATCACAGGGAATCGCCGCTCTAGCGTTAGGTCGCCGCTGGACACGAGACAAAAAATGGATTCCATCCTTTTCACTTCTACTGTCTTATCAACACATATTCTCAAAAAGTGTGGGCTCCAACATTCTACAGTATTCTGGCTCGGAATTTACCAACTACAACTATGATTGGGAAATCGCTTCGGACGTCGTGTTAGCATTATTAAAATTGAATCTGGTTAACTACAAAAAAGTATCGCCTTATCTGTTAGGCGGAATGGGTGCCGCATTCAATCGCACCAGTAATTATAGTGAGTCTGCACTCGCTGGCGTAACCCCGCGCGACACCCCGGGATTCCCGTCTAACATCAGCACCTCATTTGCTTATCGACTCGGAGCAGGGCTGGATTTCAGACTTGATGAGCAATTCATCCTTTCCGCAGAGTATCAGTATCAATTTATCGGAAGTATGTATTCGAAATATGGCACTGGCTTATGGTCGAATCAGCAGTTGAATTTAGGCCCCTATCGCGCGAATGGAGTGCTGGTAAATCTTACCTATCTCTTCAACGAATAGGTATTTAATCGCAAACAATGATTAAGGAAGTCTTGAATGAGATCCGTTTTAAAATCCCTATTATTAGTTGTTTTGTTGCTACCTTCATTCGCGGCCATGGCAGGACAAAATCCAGTTGGCTGGGCCCTCACAAAAGCTTTTCCTAGTGTGGTGATCGTTGAGCGTAGCTATACCTCTACCTATACTTTTACCAGTCACTTGCGATTTACCATGGTTAAGCCGCTTAGCATTATCAAAACTGCCACTCCCGCGGCTGATTTCAGCTATGTCGACGGTTGCACAGGGCAAAAACTCGCGCCAAATCAAAGTTGCACCGTGACAATCACAGTGACGCCATCTGTGGCAGGAACCGAATCCATTCAGCTAACCATAGCAGGCTATGATAATAATAAAGTAACACTGCCAACGCAGACGACCTCGACTTATGGCGTAAAGAGAGGCGACATTTACGGACAAGTGACCACAGCTTTACCATCGTCACAATATCTGGGCGTGTCAGGAAATTTTGCGTTTTCCTTTACGAATAACACCAGCTCATCGATTGGCAATGTCGCACTTCTTATCGCAGGAAACGGCGGTGGCACCGTGACGGACACCACTCAAAACTGCGGAACAACGCTTGGCGCGGGACAAAGCTGTTTAATCAGTGGTACGTATGTTCCCGCAACCGCTTCGCCAACAACGCAAGGGGTAAGCGCATCCCTATCCTATGGTTCATCTGGCCAGTCGGCCAGCGTTTCAACGACCACGACAGTCAAGACGGGAGCGGGCGTCGTTGCTTCTTTTATTGGATATGAATATTTAGCAAATCTTGCGGCGCCAGCTGCGCCTAGTTTTGCCGCGCCTTATCCTAATAGCCAAGGACAATTTCCAACTCAAACAGTAGGTGTTTTATTTACTAACACAGGCACTGCTAGCGATCCTACAGGCAGCGCCACTATCACAACGGCGACAACACCACCCACACTAACTCTATCAAATTCATGCGCAACGGTTACTATGGCCTCATCTGCCTACAATAACTGTCAGAGCAGCGTACTGACTGTCGGCGCTTCCTGTCAAATGGTAGGCGTAGTGGATACCTCTGGATGCTCACCCTCGCCAACGATTGCAGAGACAGTAACTGCTCAAGTAACTTCTTCTACCACACCGACGACGGTTGCGTTGTCGACTACCACTAATCTGGTTGCTTCGAGTTCCATCGGCACCAGTCGCACAATTAACTTTTTTAATAATTGTAACTTTCCTGTCTGGTACTCGTTAAATGGCGCGAGCGAGCCAGGAAGCTGTAGCACAACGACAGGTTTGGGTTGTCCTACCGGCACCTCTTGCTACCAGACAGCGGGAACTTGTTTCTGGAGTAACTACCCGGTGCAAACAAACTCCTACACACCCAATCTGTTAGCAGCTAGCGGCGGCACAGCTTATGTCACCATTCCGGCAACATCGACTGATCCTACCGTGCAATGGAGTGGCGTCATATCAGCCAGTCTTAATTGCAGCGGCGGAACCTGTCAACAAGCCGCTTGCAGCAATCCCAATGGATCCAGCTGCGCACCTGGAATTGGCTTTAATCAGCCAGCCACTCAGGCTGAATTTACCATGCTATTAAATGGCGCGGATACCTACGACGTTGAAACAATCAATGGGTTTCATATTCCCATCTCCATCACACCGTATTTTTCAGTTTCACCCTCCATTCCTGCGCCCACGCCTACTACCGCTGCAGCGGGTTATACTTGCGGAATACCGGGAAATCAAACGACCTTAACCGGCATAACAGGTGGCTGTGACTGGACTGGCGCGTCACCACCATCAAAGAATCTGTACACCTGGATAACTACAGCAACTGGAAGCTGTACTAGTAATAGCAACTGCACAACATCACCCAACCTGGTCTGCGGCATGGATTCCAACTTCAATCAAGGTTGTGGACAATTCCTGGGATATTGGTCGGCCAATCAAGTGTGCGGCTCAACGACAAATGCTTCAGTGAGAAGCGCATTTAATTGTGACGCGCAATTAGATAGCTTCAATCCAACAACATTATTTCCAAGCGGCGACACCTTGTATGAATTAATGTCATGTAAAGTTCCAAAAGGCGATACGACGAACGCCAAATTCAATTCCTGTTATCTTACCTACACGTCTTCGGCTACCAATAATCCTCAGCAATGCTGTGGATGTATAGATTGGTGGACCATTGGCATAGCGGCAAATAACACGTCAAACACATGCAATTATACAGACCCCATTTGGAATAGTCAGATTCAAAATACCGTTTCATGGATGAAAACAGTTTGTCCTACCGCTTATGTTTATCAGTTTGATGACAAGACAAGCACCTATACTTGTACCAACACCATCAATAACGGAACAGCGGCGAACTCTGCCAGCTATCTCATTACTTTCTGTCCGGGTAATACAGGATTACCAACGGGGCTGACGACGACGGCGGATGGGAGATAGGCCTTTTCTCCGGACATAACTGAACTGGATCCCGGCTTTCACCGGGACGACGCATGTCCGGGCTACTCTTAATGTAGCCCGGACACGCTTTTTGTGTCCGGGGTTTTTGAGTGACTTTGTTGATAGAGTTACTATTTACTGCATTTTCTTTATGTCAGCCACCGGTTGAGATGGAAGCTCAAGAACCTCATGAAATTTCTCATCGTCTGTGGATTTTGCAGATGTTGTTTGCGCTTGTTTTTGCGCGAAAAATCTTGCCGCTGACCATTGTCGGGCAGCAACTGCCGCTTCGACTACCGCTAAAGCATAGGCTAAATACGTAGTTGCAGGCGAGCCACCCATTTTAGCAGCCGTACCAACCACAAATAACAAGGTTGAGGCGGTGAAATTAGCGGTATAATTTGCTGCATCTATTGCTACAACTCTGCCTAGCTGATCACTCGCCATTGATAAACACGCTTTTGCTCGTCCTTTCATGTTCTACATCCCTTGAGAATATGACACTATGACTATAAACTGTGCAGAGGTGCATAGCAAGCCGAAGGACACGCCGTAGCCGATTTTTAGCGAAGGCGGCCAGCCAGGTTATTAATGCGAGCTCTTAGTAACACTTACCAGATAACCCGCTATCTGCTCCAGCGAAACAACCTTATCCACCGCGTTTAATGACAGGGCGATGCCAGGCATACCAAACACCACGGCGCTTTCCTGATCTTGAACGATGGTATGACCATTAGCATGCTTGATTTCAAGCATGCCATCTGCGCCATCACGCCCCATACCCGTCAGCAAAACGGCGAGAGAACGATCGCCGCATACTTTAGCGACAGAATTAAATAACACACTAACCGAGGGACGAAACCCATTACTAGGCTCTTTTTGAGTTAATTTTATAACTAATTGGCTAGTTTGCCGTGCAATTTCAAGATGGTGGTCATCCGGTGCAAAGTAAACATTGCCGCTACGCACAATTTCATTATGTTTGGCGTAATTAATTTTTAATGGTGTTTCGTTATCCAGCCATTCAACAAAACCCTGCATAAAACCACGCGTCATGTGTTGCACGACCAAGATGGGCAACGGGAAGTTTTCTGGCAGCGAAGCCAGGATGAGTTTTAAGGCTTGAGGACCACCAGCCGAAGCACCGATGGCCACCACTTCAAAATGTCGCTGTTTTAAACTATTATCAATTTTGTTTGCAACAGGCACTGTGGCGGCGAAACGTCTTTTAATCACCTTGATTTCGGCCATTGCTCGTACGGTACTAACCAGGTTTTTCAATTGATATTTGGATTCCGGCGAGGTAATACTCACAGGCTTATCCAATACCGCGAGTGCGCCGGCCTCCAAAGCACGGAAACCGGCATTCAACACTTCGTCACCCAGCCTGGAGCTGATAACGACAATAGGAACTGGACAAGTCGACATTATTCTTTTAATGGCTTCGACACCACCCACTACCGGCATGATAATATCCATGGTAATCACATCAGGATGAAGTTTTTCCGCCAGCTTAATGGCTTCCAGCCCGTCTTTTGCGCACGCGATGACTTCAATATCGCTTTCTGACTCGAAGAGTCGCTTCAGAATAAGCGTTTCCGTGGGTGAATCATCCACTATCATTAATCGAATCATTTTATCTATACCAGTTGCATAACAATTTCGACCAGCGCTCCTGATTCAAACTGATTTTTGACAATATAAGCATTTGCGCCAACCTCAAGACCACGACGTTTTTCCTCTTCACTTTCCAGTGACGTTACAATAATAACCGGGATATGTTTGAATTTTTCGTGCTGTTTGATTTTTTCTGTTAGCTGATAACCATCCATTATGGGCATACTGATATCGGTGATGATGAGAGAAAAGTGTTTCTTTTGAATGTAATCCCAGGCTTCTTTGCCATTAACGGCAACAGAAACATTGAAATTTCTGCTCTCGAGTATATTTTTTTCCAGAGTACGGGTAGTTATCGAATCATCGACAATCAGAATGCTTGGCTTTTCTTGAGCCCGAGCTTTGGTGTTTGAAAAAATGATTTTGTCTGCGCTGTTTTTATAAGTCGCTTGTAGTATTATTTCACGTGGATTCAACACAACGACAACCTGATTGCCGTCAACCAGCGTGCCACCTGAAACACAAGGTATGCCTGACAAGGGTGGCTGTATTTGCTTAATAACAATTTCGCGCTCGTCAAGAATGTCGTCCACCAACAACAATACTTCAGATTGATTATTTCTGATAATAACCGCTGATAGAAATTCATTATCCGCAACTTCAGCTTCGACTAACTCCAGCAACGTCGCCAGTAAATAAGATGGATAGGTTTTATTTTCAAAAATCACCGCTTGTCGTCCGGCAACATCTATCAATTCTTCTTTTTTGATTCGCAAAATACGATCAACGGCGACAGTTGGAATTGCAAATAATTGCTCGCCTGATTTTACCAATAATCCTCTTTCACTAGACAAGGTCAACGGCACTAATAATGTAAAGGCGGTGCCTTTTCCAGCAACGGAGCTTACTTCTACCGTGCCTTTGATTTTTTCAAGATTAGATTTAACCACATCTAATCCCACGCCTCTGCCAGATACGCTCGTCACTTCATGCCGTGTGCTAAACCCCGGCACAAATAGAAAATTCACCAATTCTTCATTGCCAAGCGTACTGGCACTTTCAGTCGTGACCATGTTTTTTTCAATGGCAAGTTCTTTGATTGCGTTAAAGTTAATTCCTGCGCCATCATCTTTAAGCACAATAGCTATCTGACTGCCACGATCTGAAATTTCAATTTCAAGTTTACCAGTAGCATCTTTGCCATTACTAGCGCGAACTGCGGCATCTTCGATGCCATGATCAATTGCGTTGCGTAATAAATGAATGACAGGATCTTTAATAGCGTCCAGTACCATTTTGTCGACGCGCACATCGTCACCTTTTATATTTAGCTCCACTGACTTATTTAGCTCACGGCTTAAGTCGCGCACATGCCTTGGCATAGTGCAAAATAGTACCGAGGCGGGTACCAATCGTAAAATGCGAAATTCTTCCTGCAATATTTTATCTTGCAGACTCATTTCATATGAACGATTACGCAGACGTTTTGAATGCGAATCAATAAGAAGTGACTGATTAGTTAGCAAGTCGCGTGTGTTTTGACATAGCTTATCAAGAGACTCGGGAAGTTCGCCACCCAATCTGTCGCCAAGCTCTCTCATCAACTGCCGCCAATTTTGCAGTATCTGATTATTAATTGCGACAATATGGCCAAAGTCCCTGCTGTATTCTGAAATAGTAATTTGGCTCAGATTCAATTCATCCAGCATAGCAGATAGCTTATCAAGCTGCTTTATATCTACGCGCAATGAGTCTACATTTGTTTGCGGTGTTCCCGATGGCTTCTCGTAGCGCACATCTTGAGATCCAGCCTTGCTGCTTCCGGACTTTTTAACAGGAGCTTCAAAGTCATAGTTTTCAAGCAAGCGAATAATATCAGAAGAATCAAAGTCAGGCTTGATGTCGTTAGCATAGCCGGCTGTTAGCATCTTCATGGCGTCTATGGATTGCAAGCAAATATCAATTAACTCAGGATGAATTTCAAATTCATTATTTTTAATTTTGGCAAAGGCCGATTCAAGTGCGTGGGCTATTTTAGCAACTTCAGCAAAGGAAAGACTGAGCGCTGCGCCCTTGATCGAATGCGCCGCCCTAAACATTGCATCTATAGCGGCTTTAACTTCATGATTTGACTGTTTTTTTCCTTCGATCAACAACAATGAGTTGATAATAATCTGCGATTGCTCTTCCAGCTCTTCTGAAAAAGTTTGATATAACTGTTTCAACGTTTCTGGATCTATCGTCATCGCATCATACCTTATAGATATCAACGCTGGTCTTTAATTTTTTCGATATATCAGATAAATTTGCAATAGCCTCCGTCGTTTGCCTGACGCTATCCGCTAACGATGTCGTTACCAGATTAATTTCATTCATACCTGCGGTGATTTGTTCTATGCCAACACCTTCTTGAGTAATAGCAGCTTCAATTTGCTGACTAGCAATAGTAGCATCGTGAATGACATCATTTAAACTTCTGATGATTTCGCCGGCTTGCTCAACCAGTTGCATGCCATGATCAACGCCTTTGGTACCTTCTTCCGTCACCATTACAGCTTTTTCAGTGCTATGTTTGATGTCCTCCAGAATTTTCTGAACCTGCGCCGTTGATTGCTCTGACTGTTCAGCAAGGTTTTTTACTTCAGATGCCACTACAGCAAAACCCTTTCCGGATTCCCCAGCCTTGGCCGCCTCTATAGACGCATTAAGCGCCAGCATTTTGGATTGTTGCGCCAGATTATTTACCACAGCGGTAATTTCACCGACCTGTTGTGTTTGTTTACTCAAATCAAGAATGGTCTGGGCGATAATCTGCACCTTATCTCGCACCAGCTTCATGCCATTGACACTTTCTTCGACTGAATTTAAGCCTAAATATCCTTTCTCCTGCGTTTTCTTCGCCGCCTTACCCAAGGCCCTGGCTTTTTCGATAGTCTGGGAAGTGCTTTTTTCGATTTCACCCAATGAGGCGGTTATTTCATTTATAGAAGCAGCTTGTTCGGTCGCGCCTGATGATTGCGCTTCGACCGCTCTTCTCACCTCCTCAAGCGTAGATACCATATTATGTGACGTTTCCATTATTTGTTTCGTCATGTATGATAAGTTGTCTGTCATTATATTTAATTCATTACCAAGCTTGGTCATCATCTGGTTATCGTCACCATCAAGCTTTACTCTCTCACGCAGGTCGCCATTAGCCACCCTGCCACTGTGTTGACTAAATCGCTTGACAGATTGAACGATGGAGTCCAACAATTCCCTGGTTTCTTTTTCCTTGATGCGCAACGCTTCCTCACCCTCACTGATAGATTGCTGCATTTTTTCCAGTGACGATATTAACAACCCTGTTTCATCCAGGGTGTGCGTACTTAATTTTACTCGTCTTTCACCTTCGGCGATTTTTTCTGCCGCCTCAATCGCGTCGTTTAAAGGAAGTGTGATTTTATTAGCGGTGATATAGACTATTATCACGGAGACAATAATGGTGATAATTGCCATGATGACAACGTATATTTCCAGATCATTTATGTTTTTCACCATGCGATCCACGCCATCACTTAACAATCTTTGCTGTGTGTCAATAAATCCATCTTGCACGGCGTTAGGATCATCATTATTTATAAGCTGACCTGTCTTTTCAGCCACGGGCAGTATTTGTGTCAGCCAAAATTGGCTACCGTTTGCATTATTGCCAGTGTTCGTCTGTTTCGCAACAGCGTCTTTGAAAGCATAGAGCTGGTCAATAGAAGCTTTAATGTTATTCCATATAATATTTTCAGTTTCGCTAAGTGAATCTTCTTTAGTGGCATCTATCCTGTCCTCAATCGTTTTTATCTCATTCATGACACTTTCAACGCTGGACTTATATTTGTCGTTGCCAGTAAATAACCACTTCGCGTATGCGCTATTCATATCAGACACCAGGCTGTTGAGATCAGTCGATGATTTATCGATAGGAATATAGATTGAGACAATATCCTGAGAGTATGTTCTATTATTATAAAGATTAATGGAAATCACGGCTAAAATTATCATAAACAAACCGAGAATGATTGCGAAGCCTGTTAGCAGCTTCCCGCGTATAGACATGCCCCTCAGCTCCTTCATGACACTCCTCCTTCGGTAATCTTGAGTGATGCCAACACCTTCTCCACGTTTATAATAGACACTTTTCCTTTATCAATCCCTTTTAAAAAGGCATTTTGTATATCTATTTCAGATAAAAGTGATTCATTTAGGCCGTCTGGTTTGTAGCTATCGCTCATTTCTATCTCACCAACAGCCATTCCGACTGTCATCGGGCTTGAGCTGACAATAATGATGTTATGTTTCATTGCGGGGTCTTTATCTTTGCTCGTTGGCTTGAGGTTTAATAACTGTTCCAGATCAATCACACCAAGCAACATCCCATGATAATTAATCACACCACAAATTACTGAAGGCACACAAGGAGGTTTTTTAATATTGGCTGCCTGGATCACACCTTTAGTGGATTTGAATTCAATGCCATATAATTCATTTTGGCTTAATCTGAACTTGATATAGGGTATGCCAATATCATCGGTTTTTTCCTCTTCGACATGTCGCGCGCATGCTTCAGCACGCTGATGCAAGATGGCGATAGAATCTTTATCAGCTGGAAAGAATCTGTATGCTTTTGTTGTCTTGTTACTCATAAAAAATCAAAAGCTCCTTTTCAAGTATTTCCGCCAGCTTTCCGTAATGCACACCTGGATTACCAGGCACCTCAGCGCCTGGTGATTCATTTTGGGCGATGCGTAAAGCGTTTTTTAAATATTTTCGTCCTTCATCTTTCCTGTTTTTCCGCAACATCAACATTCCCAATTGGAAATGTGCCATCACATATTTGTTGTCGAGAAAAATTGCTTTCTTTAACGCGTCTTCCGCTTCTTTTAACCTGTTAAGCTCAATCAACGTCATCGCCAATTCAAGATATAACTGCTTATTTGTTTTTTGCTTTTCAATACAGCTTATAAATTCGTTTACCGCTTCCTGTAATTTACCTTCATTTGCCAGTTGAATTGGATTAACCGTTTCGGAATTAACTATTTCTTTCTTAATTATTATTTTATCACGCTTTTTAGTGTCTACTCTGGCAATCGGCGCTTCTTCCTCCTTATCAATATGAAAAATAATATTTTGTTTCGCAGGAACCGCTGCGGCAACAGCCGATGCGCGCATTAACAATGCCAAGTGTTCTGGATGTCTAACCAACTTGTTTATATTGATATTTACCGGGTCCGAGGCTCCCAATAGAAAATAACCATTATTGACAAGGCACAGACTCATTCTGGCCATCAACCTGTTACTCGCCTCAGTGTCAAAATATATCAAGACATTTCTGCATATGATAAGGTCATGAGCATTGGTGTTATTTAGGATTGAAGGATAATTTTCATCGTTGAGGTTTAAGTAAGTAAACTCTACCATAGACCTGATCGATTTTGACAATTGGTATGAATCTTCATGATAGGTGAAATATTTATTTTTATAATAATGCGAGATTGAACGCATTGACCACTCACCATAGCTGCCCTTCAAAGCCTTGTTTAACTGTTTAGTATTTATATCGCTACCCAATAAAAATATCACCCAGTTATCAATGTCCGGTATTAATTCTTTAAGCATCATGGCGATAGTGTAAATTTCCTCGCCTGATGAACATCCAGCGCTCCAGATCCTAATAGATGGATTATTTGCATCACGCTTGTCGGAAATAATTTTTGGCAAAAGATATTCTTCCAGCATTTTCATTTGACGCTTATCCCTGAAAAAATACGTCTCGCCAATAGTGATATGTGTTGTCAAATACTCAATTTCGGGAGAATCGGACGAACCTGACTTTATTATTTCTAAAATATCCAGCGGACCACAATCAAATTTTTCACATGCTTTTGTGATGATTTTAAGCAGGTTATCTACTTGGTTATCTTGCACGTTTATACCCAGGCGAGATTTAACCGCAGATACAAATTCATTTTTATATATACTGGTTGATTCATACCTCATCATAGTTTTTCTTCCAGCTTAAGTTGTCGAGCGATTATTTTGCTCATCGCCGGCCTCATGATGACTGTGTTATTTACTGTGATGACTGATTCAAGATATGTATTATCGCTTTGTATGCGCTCATCGGCATGCATCCCCCTGATATCATCTTGTCCCTTGATACCATCCACAATCAAGCCTACCTCTTTGTTTCCCTGCGAGCATATGACAACAAGCGTGTTTAAGGTGTAGGGCACATCACGTTCATTGCCAATTAACATGACCAGGTCATATACCGGTATTATTTTGCCGCCGTAATTAAACATGCCAGCCACATCGTCTGGCGCGCCAGGCAATACTTCAAGCTCGGGCAGTTGAATTATTTTCTTTACATAACTTACATCGATACTAAAAACATGGTTAAGCGCGTTGACATATATAACGTGTGCCATAGATAATTCCCTTTTATAGACTCGTTATTTGTGTTTCTCCTTTTGCTCCTCATTCTTACCAAGCAACTTGAGCACCTCTTCACTTCTAAATGGCTTATTTAAAAAATAGCCCTGGCCCTGTGGGCAACCCTTGGCAATCAGAAACTGCAACTGCTCTTCTGTTTCTATACCCTCTGCAACCACATTTAGCTCTAGATTTTTACCCAATGCAATAAGGCAACTTACAATAATCGCGCCATTCACATCACGCACGGCATCCTGCACAAAGGATGTCTCTATTTTCAGCGTATCTATAGGCAGATGCTTGAGTCGAATGAGCGATGAATAGCCCGTGCCAAAATCATCGATGGAAATTTTTATACCCAGATCATGCAGTTTATTAATCGTTGTTTTAAACGGGCCGTCTGTATAGCTCATTATCGCGGATTCGGTTAATTCAAATACTAATTTTTCAGGCGAAATATTGTTTTCAGTTATAATTTCTTTCACACGCGAAAAAAATCTTTCCTGAACCAGTTGTCGCGATGATATATTAACGCACAAATTAATACTGTGATTTTTTTTCAGAAATCGACTAAATTCAATGCATGATTGCTCGATCACCCAATCGCCTATATCGCCGATCAGACCCGCTTCTTCCGCAATCGGAATAAACGTGCTTGGCGAAACCAGTCCAAATTTCGGATGGTCCCAGCACAGTAACGCTTCAAAACTAGTTATAGCCCTGTTATGCAAATCATAAATGGGCTGATAAGTCATATAAAATTCGTTTCTTTCAAGAGCAAATTTTAACGCATACTCAATATTGAGCTGTTGTTTATATTTTTCGTGTAACTCTTCGGTAAAATACTGGTAATTGTTTCTGCCGCTCGCTTTGGCGTGGTACATCGCGATATCGGCGTTTAAAATAATATTCTCACGATGCGTTCCTGGGAACGGATAGCACGCAATCCCTATACTGGCGCAATTGCGAATAAATCGATCTTCCAGATGATAGTCAAATGCCAGCGCGGTAATAATGTTCTGCGCCATTTGCCCTGCTTGTTCAGGCTTGTCGATTTCGGTAAGAATCACTGCAAATTCATCACCACCCAATCTTGCGATAAAATCATTTGATC
>DAIDIB010000007.1:15898-34726 GCA_027459575.1 Gammaproteobacteria bacterium
ATTTGATCTCAGATTCGATTTAAGTCGTTTCGCCACTTCAACCAGTAACAAATCACCCGTGTGGTGACCAAATGTGTCATTGACGCCTTTAAAATTATCCAGATCAATAAACAACAACGCCATCATATGATTGTATCTATCAGTCGCGCTTATAATTTCCTTGATTGAACGCTCAAATTGCATGCGATTATAAACACCTGTCAGAGAATCGGTTGAAGAAAGTAAAAATAATTTTTGCGATGTTTCAAATAATTTCAGACGCATATCCGCGATACGTTGCATCGCTTTTATTTTGGCAGCCAGTGTTACATCGCTAAAAGGTTTAGTTATATAATCATCGCCGCCTGAATCTATGCCTTTTGCAATACTCACGTCGTCTACTGACGCACTTAAAAATATAATGGGAATCCAGTCATCGCTGTTTAGCTGTCTGATGCGTGAAGCACACTCGAAGCCATTCATGGGCTCCATGATGACATCGAGTATGACTAAATCGGGTTTTTCTCTTTGGAATAAATCAATTGCCTGTTCACCGCTCGTGGCGGGCACCACTTCATGACCCAGTTTTTTGATCGCAGCGCTTATAGCTGCCAAACTGGTTTTGGAATCGTCGGCTACCAGAATTCGCATGCACTACCCGCTTATAATTATGATTACTATAAATATTATAGTCCATTTAAAGATTTATTTATTACGCCATATTTATCATTAGCTTAATGTAGGGTACACTCGCTAAATTGACGCATTTTAAGGGATTAAAATTATGGAAGGACGGAAGGAACCGTGGCTGGCTAAGGCGCTTGAAGTGGCATTTAGTGATATCGCTAAAAAAAAGCTTTATCAGAGCTCGTCACGCAATGCTTTAATAAACCCACACGTGCGCATGTTCGATTCTTTTGAAATCCTGCTTCCTAAAGCCGAATTATCCCAGCTTGCCACGGATTTTTTTACGTTTCTAGGCACCATTAAATATTTTGCCAATGCTGAAGGTGAAACAGCGGATCTGCAAACACCAACCCAGATGGATTGTGCTGACAAATTACTGCTTAACATAATCAATATAGGCATTCTTGAATTTTTTGATCAACCCAAACATTTGCGTCCTGAAATGGCAAAAGTCCTTAATTGGGAAGACTTAACATCTAAAGTTAGCTCGATTAAACTTCTGGGCGATTACATTGGCGGTGTGTTTCAGTGCATCTATGATACCTATCCCAAATCAATTGAAGCAAATATGTCGGCCAGGCAGTGCGCGGAAAAATACATCAACAAAAATTACAAAAAATTAGTCGTAAAGACATTGTTAGAACGTGCATTTCTTACCACAAGTGAAGCAGATGCGGCATATGAGACATCAAAGCAAGATGAAAGCATTTTTAAATCACCCGCTGTTGTCGCCGGCGTCACGATCTTGTCGTTTGCGGCGCTTGCTGGTCTTGCCTTTGGCATTTTCGCGGCAGTCACCTCATCTCGCAGTGCGCGTTCAGAGGAAAAGAAAGACGAGGCAATGCAGCTTGCGAAGAAGAATGCCAAATAACATGGTTATTTAGCGCGGCAAGCAGCTACGAAATGTCGCGCAAAGCCTGCTTTCTTCAACGTGATGCACCTGGTTATCGCCCTCGCCAAGCGTATAACCCAGCCCACCCTCGCTTGCGTCTATTAACAAGAAGCTTTCTATTGCTCTTGTCAAACGGCTCACGCGGCCAAAGAAACCACTCCAGGAACCAAAGGCATTATCTTCCTGGCGCACTTGATTGAAGTACTGCAGCATAATCTGGCGCATCGTGGTATATTTTTGGTCTTCGGTGCCGTCGCCAGAGGCGATGTCATTCATTGTATCCCATAATAAACCCAGCTCTTCTGTTCGACCCGTCGTCACATTTTCCAGGTGATATTTTAATGACTGATAGCTATAAGAAAATTTATACTGATCAAATAAGGCCTGTCTATTGGGAGCATTTTGCCGAATTGCAATAGCACATTCCATGCGAGCTTTGCGACACGCCAGATTAGCTTCATGCTCACCACCACCCCAGCGCTGAATGTCCATCATATCTTGTCGAATTTTGATGGTGGTATCGTCTTCAGGTAACGCTAACGCACGCGCCATCAGCGCATCGCAATTGTTTGCGTTTTGAATAGATTGAACGTCACGTCCAACGTCTTTCTTATCTAAAATATCATTAAATTCCCGTTTTATTTCCTCGCAATCTTTTTGCATGGCATAATTAATGGATCCTAAATCACCTGCTCTTTCTCTTGCGACTAAACGTTCCAGCTCACAGCGCAATTCGCCTATCAGTTGTTTAGTCGTAGAATTCCAGCCATGACCGCCAAGGTTACTCCAGCCAGTATTGGCAAAAAGCATCTGATTATCAGTCTCTCTGCCAAATGGCCGTTACAGATAATCTTGTAGCGCTTGCAAATTGAAAGTTTTGCTCTCGTCAAAAAGGCCTTGCAAGAAATTATCGATCAAGGACGTTTTGCCTGTCTGCCCATGATGTTGCAATCTGTGCGCCCTAAGCTTTGCGATGAGGTCTCTTGATTTTCCCGAGAACAGAAATTCTCGCCTCATGCGTTTAAATAACTCGCCATTGTTTGGGCTTATCGCGGCCTGTCTTTGCTTCACAGCGGTGATATTTTGATATAATGATAAAATATTATTTTTAAAACTTTCTTCGCTCTCTATTTTCTTCAACGCCTTCCCCAGCACATCTATCATTGCCGATGAGCCAAAATCGGATTTTAACTGGTTTATGTTAGAGTTCAGCTTGCCAAATAATTTGGATCGGTCTTCGTTAATTTCACGCACCGCCTGATCAATATCATTAATGAACAACAGGGAACTTTCACTCAGCTCTTTCGCGCGCTTGACCGCGTCTGTTAATACATTCAATTGCCTTCGTTTTTCGGCTAGCTGCGGCTCAAGGTGATTAAAGTAAAGAGATCGATTTTTATATACATATAATCTTTCCAGCAAGGTTCTGATATTTTGTTTCAAGACAACACAAGCGGCATTAGCCTCCGCAAGTTGTTGGAGATAAACTGTCAATTTTTCCTTCTTATTTACGAGCTGTTCAACGTAATAGAGATTCTTCGCCATGTCAGCATATGACTGATGCTTCTCAAATTGATGTTCTAATTGTTTTAAAAAAGCGGCGTCATTCTGACGCGCCTCATTATCGTAAGAATCAGGCTCTTTATCTTCCCAACCAGTATTTGTTATAAGTTGTGCAAATTCACCGGTATAATGAGTTAATATCTGCGCCAACTTCGCCTTTTTTGACTCGGCCAGTGATGATATTATATAAAATTCTATCTCTTTAAATAATTTACCTTCTGTCACACCTGTTTTTTTCGGAAAAAGTTCAGGCGCGATCTCCAGCAAAATCTGTAAAACTATTCTACGCTCTTCGATTAACCGAACATAACTAACAACAGTCGCTTTATAGACGTCACCCGCCGCATCAGGCACGTCGAACTCCTTCTGCTCAAAAAGCAGTGGCGTGAGAAAATCCTTCATTTTCTCATAAAACTCTTCTTGAGTGACGGTAAGTCGTGGAGGCAGATAATCAAGCTTTAAGACGGTACCTGGCTTTGGCAGCATTTCTTTCTGATCTTGCCAATATTTACGGATACTTTGTAATTCTTGCAGCGCCTTTTGATCCGCTTCTTGCTGTCCTTCTTTAACTAATTTATTTAAAGTCGTCTTTAATTCCGCTATTTGGCTCTTGGCAGCTTGCATTGTAGGCGCGCTCGCATCCGTTGCAAAATCCGCGACACTTTCAAGTTCTTTTAGTTTTTGATCTATTGATTGCTTAATTTCGAGACAACGCTCCGCAAGCGATCTTAAATTCTTAATTTTGTCTTCGATAGCTTTGACATGCCCTTCAAAATACGCTTCGCGATCATCTGGTGAGCATGCATGTAGATCCATCAATAATAATCTCGCCAAGGCACCAATTTCTTTTTGTTCGCCCTGCTGTCTTTCCTGTAGCCTTACTTGCATTGCCACAAGGTTTCTTTCTTTTTCTTTGAGCTGCTCAAGCTGTTTCTTAAAGGATTGCTCGACTGACTGCACCGTCTCTATACCCAATTTGGCTTTATATCTATCTAACTTTTTATCTTGCCATCCTGGTGAAGAACGACTATCTAAAACCATCCTGTTAAAAGAGGGTAAAACCAATTCATCAAAACCTTTATCAATCTCTTCTGCATCCATTTTAACGTCTTGCAACCCGGTTAACGTTTGTTTTGCATTTTCCAGATGATCTTCCAAAATGCCTTTATATCTGGCTGTCACATCCGTTCTTGCTTGCAGATAAGTATCTATTTGAAGACCTATGTTAGCATTATCAACAGCGCCCGGATTATTCAGATAATCGCCGAGCAAGCTTAGCATGTCATCTTGGTTAGTATTTTCTTCGCGTTCAAATTCCCGCAAATCATTGTCAACTTTCCCGTCAAGCTCAACATACGAGCCTTGCAAATCGGCCAGAGTTTTAAGAAATATTCGGTATTTATTTTTTGCTTTATTGTAGATATCGCTTAATCTTTCCAATTCATCGTGTTTTGCTTTTACTTGCCCTTCATCGACTTTTTGCTCAACCAACTCGGCCATAACGTCTATTAGAGATAAAGATTCTTGCTGGAATGCAGTAAAAACCGTTGAATCAGATTTATCGATAAAGATATCTTTAGCGGCATTGGGACTTAACTCTTTTGGCAAATCAAGTTTTTCACCGTCACCCTGAAAAGCTTTGTCCTTCAGCATCTCTCCTAGCCGCGTATCAAATTCCGCCGCCGAGGCATTCCATCTTTCGATATTCGCTATATCTGTCGTTATCCATTGCAAACCCTGTTTTGCCGCTCTTATCTCGTCGCGAAATCTGCTTTCAACTATCGTGCTTTTAATTTCGTTATATTTTTTCTTGTCTTCTTCCAGTTTACCACGCTTAGGATTAAACACTCTTATCAATAAGGCATTTATTTCCGCTACATTTTTTTTATCTTCACCAGCAAAAAACTGTATTAGCTTTTGATGTACGCTTTTATCAAAACTGGAGATTGCCTCTCTGCAATATTCTAATTGATCCGCCAACTCTATATCTGGATCGATTATATGTAGCAACGCCTGCAATGCGTCTTGCTCAGGATGCTTTTCTGATCGCGCCCAGGCAGGTACCCAGGCAGGCGCCACATACTTCTCGGCGACTTTACGTGCCGCGGCTAAACTTTTATTAAATCCCTCGATCGCGCTAGACAATTCCATCAGCGGGTCATGAAGCCGATCCAGTGGCGCATGGTATTTTTCTGGCTCTAGTTTTGGTGATAAAAGCGGTGCGGCTTCATCATGTGGAAGCTCTTTACGCTCAGGCTCAGCTGCCTTTTCTTTAAGCTCAGGTTCAGCTGCTCTAACAGACGAGGCTGAACGCTCTCGTTCCTTAGGTTCATCATCAATATTAATGATGACGGGTTGACGTTTTTTTCCAGCCCTACCAGATGCCATAATTCACCACTTCGTTGAATATATTGATATTTTAGTTATTTAACAGTGATTAATTTACCATGAGAAATAAGCGAACACATTAAGAACAGCTTAAGTACCTGAAAAAAAAGTTAATTGGATATTTATTAGCCAGCACTGGGGGTTGTTATATTTTTTAATCTCATAATAATTGATTAGCTTTTATGGATTATAATTTTAGAAGGATATTACAAAAATTATAAAAATCTGGATCCCGGCTTTCGCCGGGATGACGCAATGATTTCATCGAGATGACGCGACAAGCGGGGAGAAGCCAATGGTATACGAGCTCACGGATTTAAACAATGCCATCGCGGCACTTGACGCCAAACTAAATGACGGCGAGCTTGCACCCTTCAAAATGAAAATTGAATTTTCCTTATTGCAAATAACCACCGCGCTCAAAGCGCTTTCAGGCATAGAAGCGTCCGCAGGGGACAGTCACAACAAATATCTGCTTTACAAGCAGCTGGAAGCAACCATCAATGAAATTCAGGCAAGCATTGAACTCGACAGTCGCAATCACGCGCAGGTAAAAGCACTGGCAAAGTCACCCGAATTTTTAGCTGTCACGCAAGCCAAAGCATTTTTAATCGCGCAACAAAAGGAATGGTATCCCTATTATCTTGCGCAAAGCGTGCAAAGTCTGCTTGATAAAGATCAGAAAGGAAAAACCAATAATCTGTGTATCATTGTTGCACGTATCGCGGAGAATCACCAATTAGACGGAAAAAATAAAACCGATCAAATTATGCTTGCGGTGACAGAGTTCGCCAAAATCACTGGCTTCTCTCTTTTTGATAAATCGAGCTCATTAAAAAATAAATTAAAAAAATGGTTCGAGATCGAACAGGAGGCCAACATTATACGCCTGTTCCCTACATCTTCTGTTAAATCAAAACTATCTTCTAATCAATAGATTAAAGTGGATTTCGCAAAGCTCAATATTACCGGTGGTATAATTATTAAAAGGTCCCGGATAAGCGCTAACGCGCTTTCCGGGATGACAAATGGAGATCTAAATCATGAAAGCTTTGCAAGGATTGCTACTTTCTCTTTGTTTTTTACTCTCTATAACAATATCAACCGCTTATGCATGCGGCGACACACCCTGCGCATCTTATTCAAGCTACTCCTCCGATTGCATGGGCGATAGCTGCTCAAGCAGCGTCTGCTCTGAATGCAACTGCACCGACCCAGACTGCGTAAAAAACAGAAATAACTGCATTAGTAAAAGTGAATGTTGCGAAGCATTCGGCAACGTTGGCGCAAACTAATCCAGGCCAATTGACGATCGCGTCAAACTGCAGTAAATTTGCGGCATGCAAATTGAGAATATAGCAGGTTACAAATTTATTCCCCTGGTCGAACTTGATGCACTGCGCGAGGAATTCCTCTCGCTCTGTCAAACACTTGCGCTCAAAGGCACCATTCTCTTAAGCCCGGAGGGCATTAATATTTTTCTGGCGGGCACTACTGACAACATCGCCACTTTCAAAGCCAAAATCGCCGCAGACGCGCGTTTCACCGACATCAGCTTTCGCCTCAGTTTTTCAGACACACAACCCTTCAAGCGCCTTAAAGTAAAACTCAAAAAAGAAATCATTACCATGCGCCATCCTGAAATCAAACCCACGGATAAACGCGCGCCCGCGATTACACCCGCTGAATTCAAGCGATGGCTTGACGAAAATCGTGATATCACTATTTTAGACACGCGCAATGAATTTGAAGTAAATTACGGAACATTTGCCAACGCGGTGAACCTGCACATAAACGATTTTTCGCAATTTCCAGAAGCTTCAAAACAAGTTGACAAAAGCAAACCTGTCGTCATGTTTTGTACCGGTGGAATTCGTTGTGAAAAAGCAGCGCTGCACATGTTGAATTCAGGCTACGAAAACGTTTATCAACTAGAAGGCGGCATCCTGAATTATTTTGAGCAAATAGGCAACGCGCACTATCAAGGTGGTTGTTTTGTATTCGATGAGCGCATCATCATATCTGAAATTCATTGCAAAACAGCACCTTAATCAACCTTGATCGGGCTGGCAAAGATCATTATAATTTATAACTATCCCCCTCAATAATATAAAGAGCATCCCATGTACTCAAAACTCACACAGACGCTATTCTTAACATGCGCTTTAGCTCTCATTTCTTTGACCGCACATGCAAAGACGCATGTCTACGACAAAATAATTGTGTTCGGTGACAGCCTGTCTGATGATGGCAATTTATTTAAAGTGTCTGGTCTGCCTGAAAAACCCTATTTTGAAGGCCGCTTTTCCAACGGCAAACTATGGATTGAAATGGTTGCCAATGCACTTCATCTGGATACCACTTCAAAAACTCAGTTCGCCGATTACGCTTTTGGCGGCGCCTGGGCCGCTGACGCTGCAAATGGCGTTGGCGGACTCGTTCCCTTGTCTTTTGAACGCAGCTTGTATTTCGCCGACACTCCCGCGCATAGCACTGACATCAGCAATAATTTATTTGTCATCTGGATTGGCAATAACGATTATCTGCAAGATGGCCGTTTAAAAGAAGACGCTGATAAAGTAACGAATAACACATTAAAATTCATAAAAGCACACATCGACGCGCTCCTTGACGCAGGCGCAAAACACTTCCTCATTCTTAATGTGCCTAATCTGGGTGAAACACCAAAAGCAAGACGCGCGATCGAAAAAAATCATCCTGAGTATGCGGCAAGCATTTCAAGGCTGGCTATTATGCATAACAAAAAACTGGCGCTTTTGATAGAAAGCGAAAAATCAGCGCATGCGAATGTCGAATTTATTTCTTTTGATCTCGCGGGGCATCTTGATAACCTGATTCAACATCCTGAAAAATATAATATAAAAGATGTAACCAATCCTTGCTATAGTCAGGGTATAGGCGATTATGAGACACCCCACACACCCGCTTTGGCAATGAGCGCTAAAAAAATTAATGTTAGCAATATGTCCGTCGACCTGAATTTATATCCGGATTTATTGGCAAGTTACTCTGCTAATCTTGGCCAGCAACAACAATATCAATATTGCGAAAACACCAATGATTACTTATTTTGGGATTATGTGCACCCGACTACTTACGCGCATGAATTAATCGCGCAATTCGTCACGGATTTATTAACGACAGGCGAAGTGATCAAGCCCGAACAATCTTGATATACGAAAACACTTTAACGACGCCCTGCACGCCATCCGTCGTGCGAGCGATATCCACAGCGGCATCCGCTTCTTCAGGCAGAATAATACCCATTAAATAAACCGTGCCATTCTCAGTCATCACTTTGATTTGTGTCGCATCTAAATCCGCGGATGCAATCAACTTGGCTTTCACTTTAGCGGTTAGCCAGGCATCACTTATACGTGTTAACGCGGATGAAGGAGTGGAAATCGTCACTAAATTATAAATATGCTTTACATCCGGCAAATTTCTGACGATTTTCTCAAGTTTCGCCTTTTGCCACTCATGGGGCACTTGTCCAGTTATTAATACTTCCTGGTTGTAAGTGGCAACCGAGATATTAGCGCCCTTAAAAGCGCCTGATTTGTCATCCAATGCCTGATAGACATGAAAGGTGGTCATTTGATCGTTGATGCTTTTGGTGATGCTTTGATGATTATAAACCGCTTGCGCGCCAGAGGTGGCGACATTCATGCAACCAGCAAGCGCTGCGCTTGTTAAAATTGTCATGCCAATATTTATTAGCTTCACCAGCACCCCTGAACAAATCGATAAATCACGCCTATGCCAAAGGAATTCATATCTGCGTGGCCTATAGGGGCAATATCATGAAATCGAGTATGAGTATATTCAAGACGCGCACTCCAGACATCGGTCAATACCCACTGTATACCGAGACCCAATTGCACCCCGCCTTTTATTTTTCCCATATTGCTGAAGCGCGTTCTGATGTAGCCAAGTCGCCCATAGCCAACAATAGTATTATCAAAATTGATGCCAGGAAGAATACCCACACCATAATCATAAGTGATTCGTAGGCTTCCATCTTTGTCAGAACCGTTCCAAACCTTAATGGTGGCCGGCGTGCCAAATACTTCGGCGGCGCCATAGAAGTTCTGTGTCAGCATGTCTTCATAACCCGCGGTTATGCGCGGGGCGCTGATGCCATTAAAACCCACCCCCGGCACCGAGAGTGACTGGAAAAGAATGGATGGTCCCAAGTAGAAATCACCCGCATAGACCGGAGATAATCCAGCAAGAAATAAAAAAGCGGCGCGAAATAATATTTTCCGTAACATGAGCATTCCCTTGTAACTCAAACAGCCATATCACATCATATCGAAACTACGCTTCTACCGGAATAGAATTTATTTTGACAACCGGATCAACATCCGCCTCATAATCCACGCCTGCAATATTAAAACCAAACAAGCGGTAGAAATCATCACGGTAACCAGCGAGATCCGTCAAGCTCATGACATTTTCAGAAGTGACTTGCGGCCAGATCGCCATGATTTGTCGTTGCACATCGTCTGCCATTTCTCTATCGTCGATACGTATATAGCCTTCAGCATCGCGCGCTTTTGGTTGTGACGCATAAAGATATTCCCTGAACAATCGTTCCATCTGTTCAATACAACCTTCATGTGTGCCATTGGCCTTCATAATTTTAAACATGATGGAAATATATAACGGCACCACTGGAATGGCGGCACTGGCCTGCGTCACGACTGCCTTATCAACCGACACAAGCGCCTCACCGCCCAGCGCGCTCAATTTGTTATTTAGCTTGTCGGCGGTTGCTTTTAAATGCTCTTTGGCTTTGCCTATCGTGCCATTCATGTAAATTGCATGGGTGATCTCAGGACCCAGATAAGAATAAGCAACGGTTTTGATCCCGGACGCCAGTAAATTTTCTTTTGCCAGCAAATCCAGCCACATTTCCCAGTCTTCTCCGCCCATGACTGCTACAGTATTTTTGACTTCTTCATCTGTTGCGGGCTCAATCGTTACTTCTTTCACTTCACCTTTAAACGCATCGATGGTTTTACCGGTGAAAGGCGCGCCTATCGGCTTTAACACCGATGAAAATGTTTCATGTGTCACTGGATGTATACGACGTGGCGACGCAAGACTGTAGATGATCAGATCCACTTGACCTAAATCACGCCGTATCAAATCCGCCGCCCGTTGTTTCATCTCCATTGAAAACGCATCACCATTTAAACTTTTGGCATAATAACCCGCACGATGCGCCAATTCTTCAAATGCCGCTGAGTTATACCATCCGGGTGAAGCAGTACGCTTTTCATCCGCTTCTTTTTCATAGAACACACCAATCGTCTTCGCGCCCGCGCCAAAGCTTGCCACGATACGACTGGCCAACCCATAACCCGTTGAAGCCCCTATGACGAGGACACGCTGCGGGCCTTTAAATGAGCCCTGGGCCTTAACATAATCGACTTGATCCGAAACTGCTTTAAAACAACCCAAAGGATGTGCGGTTGTACAAATAAACCCTCGAATTTTTGGTTGAATTATCATAATGTTAGCCTTTATCAGATGATTGATGGGATAAATGTTATTAGAACAGAGCCACAATCGCAAGCATATGTACAAAACATTTGCAAACCAACAACTTATCTATTATGATGATATTTTAGTCATTCTGCACAAGGAGAGTTTATTTATGGCCGGAAGAAGAACCACCCACACCACGCAAGAAACCGATGAAAACACCCCAAAAAAAGCTCGCGCTAAACGCAAAGCAGTACGTAAAGGCGCTCGTAAAGTACGTAAAGCCGCTCGTAAAGTGGGCCGTAAAGTAAGAAAAGGCGTACGCAAGGTTGCTCGTAAAGCAAAACGCGGCGCTCGCAAAGGTGTGCGCAAAACGAAACGCGCTGGACGCAAAACTGCTCGCAAGACAAGACGTGGTAAATAGTTTTATTCCATCGAAGATATTCCATTCACTGTTCATGCACATGCACTGCTTTCCAAAGCAGTGCATGTGACATCATCTCGCTAAACAATTTTTATTATCGTTAACAACCTCGAAATATTTTTAAAGCCAGAAACGCTTCAAGATAAAATGCGAAATCAGCGGTATATCACGCTAAAAAATACAAGCGCACAACTTACTTTGTAATTTATCCACATTGATAAAATCACAGATCAAACCGGTAGTAATCAGTAGCAAGACAAATTAAAATTACGCATACAGTTCGCCAAACCTCTCCAACATCGGACACTGATTAGTAATTTCCCTAATAGTTCTATACTTTTTCAAATGCTAGTGTTAAATTTATTATTGTTAACAATAGGAAGGAAACACCATGGCAAGAGCAAAGAAAAGAGCGACAAAAGTTAAAGCTGCAAAACCTCGCAAGAGAAAAGTAGCTAAAAAAGCAAAAGCAACCAAAGCAAAGAAAACGATGAAACGTCGTGTTCGTCGTAAGAAAGCCAAGGTAGCTGCTGCTCCAAAGAAACGTCGCGGAAGAAAGAAGAAGGCTGCTAAATAAGTAGCTCTTCTAAAAAAAGGCCCTGCGAGCAGGGCCTTTTTATTTGTATCACATAATCATTAAAGATCTGGCAAATAATCCTGGCTATTACCCATAGACCCCAAATTCAGAGGCTGTCTTTGGGTGACGTCTTTCTTGATGACAACTTTTTTACTGGCAACAACCTCACTGTCGTTTGTTCTGATTTTTTTAGTTGCCACTGTGTGCCTGGCGCTCCAGGAGACTGTTTTAGTGTCTGGTCTAATTCGCTCAAAAGGAATCACCCTGCCAGCGACCAATTTAGACTTAGAGCCGCTTCTTGATGCAACTGATTTTTTAGTTTGAGCTTTTGTCGCAAATTTTTTGGTTACCGCTTTGGTTGACGCAACATTTTTGATGAAAGCTTCATGTTTTGTCGCTACTTTCTTGGTGGTTTCATGTTTTATCGCTAGATTCCTGGAAGTCTCATATTTTGACGCCACCTTTCTGGTTATTTCTTTGTTTGACGCAATCTTTTTGGTAGCCTCCTGTTTTGTCGCTATCTTCTTGCCTGCTTCTTTGTTTGTCACGAGGGGGTTTTTCACTTCTGCCTTGTCAACGGCGACCACTGTCGCTTTTTTCACTGGCACGGTAGACGTTTTTGCCGTAGCCAGTTTCTTTACCTTATTGTCAGCCACTTGAACGGCTGCCTTAATTTCGTCGACGTCATCCTCCTTCTCTTTGCCATCCACTTTTTTAGCTTGTTGCAACACCATTTCAAGTGTGGGTGCCGATTCCTTAGAGGCAAGTGGCAACTCAACCGGCTTTTCTACTTCTGTCGGCTGCTGAATAGCTTCTTCGACAGCGACCTTGTCCGGCATGAATTTATTGGGTGGCCTAACCGCCGTCGCGGCTTGCAGAGGATTATTCTGGGCGACGGTTTGAGGGTGTGCTATCGTCTGCGGCCTGCCCTCAGTGGAGGCCAGTAATTTAAACATGGGCTTTTCATCAATCTCATCCGGCTCCACTTTAGGTTTATTTGCCGGCGCGACCGCTACCACGCGACTACCCACCGGTGTGATTTTGTCTTTAGTATAAATCGACATGACTTCATCATTCTTAGTCATCAATGGGCCTTGCTTGACCGCGTCATCGACCACCGTTTTCACACTGGAAACGACATCCATACTCACCAGCGTCGAATTGCCTTCATCTAGTTTGACCTTAACAATGGGTTTCTTGGTCTTGATGTTACTGGCAGCCACTTCCGTACCTGGCTTGGTGTGGTCGATCAATTGCTTTATCTTGGCGGCATCTTCAGCGGCAACAATAAAGAATTCATTCTTGCCAGGCGCGCCTGGCACAATCTGCGCGTCTTTAGGTAATACAGACGCATAAGGAATATTAACATTCACATCGGCTGGCTCTGGTTGAGCCGCGTTTGCTAGTGGCCCTTTTGTTTCCGCGGTTGAGGTGTCAGCGTATGTTTGCGCTGGCTGGGAAACAGCGGGTGGCTTGGCAACGACAGGTACGCTCACTGTGGGTACTGGTTGCACTACTGAAGTTGGCACACCTTTAGAGGTGGCTGCCACCGCGATACCGGATAGCAGCATGGCCGCAAACATAGGTACGCTATTTTTCACAACCCTCATCATCAAACTCCTTTTGAAACAGCTACATAAACATAAGCCATCGTACTATACTTGCCACTTTAAATTCCATCCTTTACCATACGCCCCATTATGAAAATACTATGCGTTATACCCAGCCGAATCCAATCAACACGTTTGCCGCGCAAACCCTTATTGCCCATTCAAGGTAAGCCTATGATTCAATGGACTTATGAAAACGCCTCACGTTGTCCGATTCTCTCGGATGTCATCGTGGCGACAGATAGTAACGAAATCGCCGATGTCATAACTGGCATAGGCGGCAAAGTGTGCATGACCGACCCCAATATCCCTACCGGCTCGGAGCGTGTGGCCGCGGTGGCGGAACAATTTCCTGATATGCAGGTGGTGATTAACCTGCAAGGCGATGAACCCTTTATCAAACCACGCATGCTGGAACAGTTAGTGGCACCATGGCTTAAAGGTGAAAATCCCGAGATGACCACGCTTGCTTACCCGCTCCACAAGGACAAAATAAACGATCCGGGCGCGGTGAAAGTCATTACTGACTTGCAAGGCAACGCGATTTATTTCTCGCGCTCGCCTATTCCCTATCCTCGCACCAATGAGCCAGCGCCAGTGCATCATCATATGGGCTTATATGCCTTCCGTCACGATTTCCTCATGCGCTACAAAGACATGCCACAGACATCGCTGGAAAAGGCAGAGAGCCTTGAACAATTACGCGTGCTGGAGCATGGCCATAAAATCCGCGTCTGCCTGACTGAAAGCCGCACTTTAGAGATCAATACACCGGAAGAACACGCCGCCGCACAAGAGTTTGTTTACGAAGCATAATGTGTATATAATGTGCCTTTTTTCTCAGGTGAACACTCGTGTCAGAACAATTAAGAAATATAGCCATCATCGCCCACGTTGACCACGGCAAAACAACCCTGGTTGATAAACTATTACAACAAACATCCAGCTTATCCAAAAAGACCACCAATACCGAACGCGTCATGGATAGCAACGACCTCGAACGCGAGCGCGGCATTACCATTCTTGCCAAAAACACCGCGATCAGATGGAACGATTACCGCATTAATATCGTAGACACCCCAGGCCACGCCGACTTTGGCGGTGAAGTGGAACGCATCCTGTCGATGGTCGATTCCGTATTATTACTTGTCGATGCGGTCGATGGGCCCATGCCACAAACACGATTTGTGACACAGAAAGCATTTAACTTTGGTTTGAAACCAATTGTTGTGATCAACAAAATTGACCGCCCAGGCGCAAGACCAGACTGGGTAATGGATCAAGTGTTCGATTTATTCGACAACCTTGGCGCGACCGATGCGCAACTCGATTTTCCAGTCGTCTATACCTCCGCGCTCCTCGGTTACGCGACGCTGGATTTGAACCAGCCCAGCGATAACATGAATCCTTTATTTGAAACGATCATAAAATATGTGCCAGCCCCAGATGTCGATTTGAACGGCCCGTTTCAAATGCAAATCAGTACGCTGGATTATTCCAGTTATGTTGGCATGATCGGCGTTGGCCGTATCAAGCGCGGTCGCGCCAAAACTAATATGCCAGTCACCGTCATTGACCGCGAAGGCAAAACGCGTCAGGGACGCATTCTGCAAGTGATGGGTTATCTGGGACTTGATCGTACCGAAGTACCTTCAGCAGACGCGGGCGATATCGTGGCGGTTTCAGGTATCGATGAATTAAAAATCTCAGACACCTTATGCGATCCATCATGCGTGGAAGCCTTGCCAGCGCTTACTGTAGACGAACCAACGGTTAGCATGACTTTCCAGGTCAACACGTCGCCGTTTGCCGGCAAAGAAGGCAAGTACGTTACCAGCCGTAAAATTCGCGAACGCCTGTATCAGGAATTAATGCATAACGTTGCTTTGCGCGTGGAAGACACCACCGATCCAGATAAATTCAAAGTGTCTGGCCGCGGCGAGCTGCATTTGTCTATTCTGATTGAAAACATGCGACGTGAAGGTTATGAATTAGCTGTGTCACGTCCAGAAGTCATCACCAGGATGGTGGATGGCGAAGTGCATGAGCCTTATGAAACATTGGCAATTGACGTACCGACGGAATACCAGGGCGCCATTATGGAACGCTTAGGCGCGCGCCGTGGCGATTTAAAACATATGATGTCGGATGACAAAGGCCGCGTGCGACTGGATTATGTTATTCCTTCACGCGCGCTGATTGGTTTTCACACCGACTTTCTCACCATGACATCTGGCACCGGCATGATGCACCATGTGTTTAGTCATTACGGACCTGCTGCCAAAGGTGAAATTCCACATCGTCAAAACGGTGTACTGATTTCCAATCAGCAAGGCGTTGCTTTAGGTTATTCGCTGTTTAATTTGCAAGAACGTGGCCGCATGTTTATTAACCCGCAAACAGAGGTGTACGAAGGCATGGTCGTTGGTCTGCACTCACGCGACAATGATTTGGTGGTGAATGTGTGCAAAGCCAAGCAGCTAACCAACATCCGTGCGGCGGGTTCAGATGAAAATATTTTGCTGACACCGCCTATCATCATGTCATTGGAACAGGCGCTAGAGTTTATTGAAGATGATGAGCTGGTTGAAGTCACCCCGCAGTCTATTCGCGTGCGCAAAAAGTTCCTCAAAGAACATGAGCGTAAGAGAGCGAGTAAGTAATTAATCCCATCTCGGATGAAACCGTCGTCCCGGCGAAAGCCGGGACGACATAACATTCCGCAACACATAACATTCCGCAACCTAATACTCCCTTAAGCTCTCTCCAGTAAACTACCCTAAATACTATTTTTATAAAACAACACCCGAACACACAACGAGGTTTGAAAAATGCAACGTAATCAAGCAGTTACCATTGAATTAACCCCTGAAATTTCTGCGATTTTCAGAGACTATGAAAGCGCGCGCCCTCAAAAAGATAGCGGCCTTTCTATGTCGGCAAGCTATCAAACTTTCTCGCCCGATTCTAATGATGAAGGGTTGTTTTCAAAGGCAGCAGCCAGGGTAACAGACGCGGTAGTAGCAGGTGAATTAGGCGCGGTGGGGGGTCAAGCTGGTGTTGTTGCAGGAGCAGGCATTGCGATTGGTAAAACGTTGGCGGGTCACCTATACGAACGCACCACGAAAAAGAAAACCATTCAGATTTTTAATGTCGCCTATCTCAAATCAGACGAACTCGCTAAACTTGAAGCTAATCCATTCATCGGCGTATCCGCTGAGCAAAGCAAGAGCCGGTTAGATATGCTGAAAAAACTTTATCACCACGCCTGCACCTATCAAAAACTGAAAGGCACTCGCTTTGGTCTTAATTTATATTTTTTCACCATCGGTGAACACCGTGATGACAGTCTCATTAATGATCCAAAATATTTAGTTAACATTCTAATCGGTCGAAAACTGGTTTTGGCAGCTAACGCGAAAAGCAAAGAAGAATATGATTTGCACATAAAACATTTACGAAATTTTCTCAAGGAAGTAGTTAAACGAGACGATATTCTTCAATCCAAGTCTGATGATTCTACCTACCTTTCTATTCGCAACGTCATCAACATGGTAAACAAGTACCTTGTCGATCAGGCAGACAAAGAAGAGCAAACAGCCGACAACGACACCTTGTTTGACTTACTGCAACAGCATGTTGATCAATCTTTGAAAAACTCGGCCAAGTTGTATGATGATATAATTGATAGAACCACTCGCCTTGTTTGTGATATAGACCCTGAAGAATTTCGTCAATATACAAGAGATACTACATTTACCTGCAAATTAGACATTTCCAAGAAACTGGCTAACCATGGCAGTCATTATAATGTCTTGTTAACAAAACTATTTGGCCAGGATTTTATCTCAGATGATAATTTAAGCACGCTTATCGCTGGCCTTAAAAAGTATGCTGGCATAGAAGAATTTAGGAACGAAAACTCATTTAAGACGATTTTCAAACAAATCGTTGAAAATAAAAAAAGGCTGCATGATTTACTTGCCGCACTGAAAAAGTTTGAAGGAATAAAGGCAAAAGCCGGATTAGACGCCTTCATCACCTTGAGTGATCAGCTAGCTTATTTACTGCAGGAAATTAAAAAATCACAATTTGCCCTGGTTAAAGCGCAACGAGCATTGGTGGATGAGCTGTCCAAATACACGAGTGACTGCAAATCGCAAGAATTTAAAAATGCGTTTACCCGGCATGGCTACGATCGCTTAACGTCCGATATCAAGCCTATCAACGAAGCCATCATTGCGCTTGAACAAATCAGTCTGAACAAAGAAGATATAAAGGCCAAGCTTGATGGTGAAATCGCTTCATCAATAACAGATTTTCAGAAAGACCTAAGCAATCTTGGATTTTTGGAAATTAAACCAGCTACCGCACCAGAAGACCATACTGAACCTGAAGCAGAACAAGACGATGATGATGCCTTAAAAGACTGGGTGGAAGTTAACCTTGAAAAATCGGGCGTTGAATTTGCCAAACAGCTTCCAGAGAATGTCAAGGATTTGTCATGGTTTAAAAAAATGTTTAGCGACACTGAGCTGCGTCATAAATATGAAGAACAACAAAAAGAACTCAAGAAAAAAGATGCCATGATTGCGGCATTAAAAGTGGAAAAACAAACCGCTGAAAGTGCAAAGAAAGCATCTGACGCTGAAAAAGCAGCCGCTAAAAGTGCCCAACAGGAGGCGGAAAGAAATGCGGCTGCTATTACCAGCACAAAAGAACTGCATGACAGCATTGAAGCCTATCGCGCGACATTTAATAAATTCATTAATGATTATGTTAAAAAAAATAAAGCCAGCAGCATCTGGAGTTTCTTCACCCATTTTCATGGAACTCATGGACTAGGCGTGGCAGGGTTCATTCTATCCGAGTTTAATAGCTTGGTGGACGATCTAAATAAGAGGGATATAACCCATGAGAATCTTCATTCAACAATAAATGAATGGTACAAATCGATGCTGCAACTACACAAAAAGAACCTGGATGGGAATTTCAACCCACACTCGCTCAAAACCTATTTGTATGCTTTTTCGGAATATTTACGCGAAAATCCTGCGAAAAACCAGGGCGCACTGGAGACCTATTACGAGGACGCCATTATCAAAACCAGAATGGCTCCTGAGACAATCGAAAGGCTTTATCGTACAAGATTCTTGCCCGAAACTCTGGGCATACTACCTTCACTTTAATTGGA
>DAIDIB010000008.1 GCA_027459575.1 Gammaproteobacteria bacterium
TTAAGGCCACCGTCTCTACCATCTCGGGGACGTACATCCCTGTACTCGCGCTCCTTACCATCCATGTGTCCGCGACGCCCCTCGCTGGTAGAGACGGTGGCCTTAACCCAGTCTAAGTCAATCTATTAATGACTCAGCACCGAGGCAATATCAGCGGGAGGCAGTTCCACTGGCGCCGATATACAATTCCGTTATAATCAAAAGACTTATCACAGGGAGGCACAATCATGTTACGAGCGTTCGCAGTATTACTAGGTATTGCATTTATTTTTGCCGGCGTTGCCGGTAACATGCCAATGTTTGTACAAAATGGCTTGCTGTTCGGTTATGTTGAAGTCGACAGCATGCACAATTTGATTCACTTGATAACAGGTGTCATCGCCATTATGGCAGCAACACGTTATGCTTTGACTAAACTTTTCTTCAAATTGCTGGGTCTATTCTATTCCATCCTGGGTGTTTATGGATTTTGGAGCCATGGTGATCTGATGATCACTCATACCAACTTCAATGGTAATGTTTTCCACCTCATAGTCGGTGTTATCTCCTTGTATCTGGGCTTTACCAAAGCAAAAGCTAACTAAAACAAAGGGATCTGTTTATAACTAGAGCAGATCCCAATTCGCCAGAGATTTATTTCATAGACTGTGGTATAAAACCACCTTGGAATTTGTCAGAACAAATAGGTGGAGATTAACTCCAGTGAGCGGCACTCTTTGGGAAAAATGTTTACATTCGCTTGAGAGTGAGTTCCCTTCTCAGCAATTTAATACCTGGATAAGACCGTTGCAGGCTGAGCTTAGCGACGGCAAATTGGTATTGTTGGCGCCTAATCGCTTTGTTCTTGACTGGATAGTTGAGCGTTTTTTGTCTCGAATTAAAGAATTAGTTCATCATTTCTCCGAAAATCAGCGGCCACCTACCGTAATGTTAGAAATTGGCAGTAAACGTGCTGATAATCAGGTAGCAGCCGCAGTGCCTAAAACTAACACAGCCACGCCCGCTCCTATCGCGAACAAGGGGGCATTTACTTATACCGACACCACTATCTATCAGAGTAATTTGAATCCCAATTTTACTTTTGAAAACTTTGTTGAGGGTAAATCGAATCAGCTAGCCAAGGCGGCTTGTTTGCAGGTGGGTGAAAATCCAGGAGTGGCCTACAATCCATTGTTTCTGTATGGCGGTGTGGGCCTTGGTAAAACGCACTTGTTGCACTCGATTGGAAATAAAATTATTCAAAGTAATTCGCGCGCGAAGGTGTTGTATTTGCATTCTGAACGTTTTGTCGCGGACATGGTGAAAGCGTTGCAAACGAACGCTATGAATGAATTTAAGCGCTACTATCGCAACGTAGATGCGTTGTTGATCGACGATATTCAATTTTTTGCCGGCAAAGATAGAACACAGGAAGAATTTTTTCATACCTTTAACGCGCTGCTGGAAGGACAACAACAAGTTATTTTGACGTGCGATCGTTATCCTAAAGAAATTAATGGTGTTGAAGAGCGATTAAAATCGCGCTTTGGTTGGGGTTTGACTGTTGCTGTTGAACCACCTGAATTAGAAACGCGTGTCGCGATTTTAATGAGCAAGGCTGAACAGACGAATATTAATTTGCCGTACGAAGTGGCGTTCTTTGTCGCGAAACGTTTGCGCTCCAATGTGCGTGAATTAGAAGGCGCGCTTAAACGTATTATTGCCAACGCGCATTTTACGGGCAAAGCAATAACGCTGGATTTTGTCAAGGAAGCGCTGCGTGATTTGCTGGCACTGCAAGATAAATTAGTCACCACTGAAAATATTCAGCGCACTGTCGCAGAATATTACAAAGTGAAAGTGGCTGATTTACTTTCCAAACGTCGCAATCGTTCTGTTGCGCGTCCTCGTCAAATAGCGATGGCGCTCGCCAAGGAATTAACAAATCACAGCTTGCCGGAAATTGGCGACGCTTTTGGCGGCAGAGATCACACCACTGTGTTGCACGCTTGTCGCATGGTAAGTGAATTACGACAAACCGACGCGGGCATTGATGAAGATTACACTAACTTACTACGCATACTAACCACATAGAGAAAATGTCATGGATATTACCGTACAACGTGAAGCGCTGTTAAAACCACTACAGGCAATCAGCGGTGTTGTTGAACGCAAACAGACATTGCCTATTTTGTCGAACGTGTTATTGAGCGTGAAAGATAACACGCTGTTACTAACAGGAACGGATCTGGAAGTTGAATTAATCGGCATCGTGAAACTGGATTCTGTTAAATCAGCAGGTGCCGCGCCGGTGCAATCTGAAGGTTCTATTACTGTTTCGGCGCGTAAATTATTTGATATTTGTCGCACGCTGCCTGAATGTACTTCGCTGCATTTATGCATCGAAAAAAATTATCTGGTGGTGCGCGCGGGTGAGAGTTGTTTCAAGTTAAATACCTTGCCTGCGATTGATTACCCGAGCCTGGAAGATACTGAGTATCAGGCACAATTCACTATCAAGCAGGCGCAATTGCGGAACTTGCTATCCAAGACCTATTTCGCCATGGGGCAGCAAGACGTACGGCATTACCTGAATGGTTCTTTTTTAGACATTTCGCCGACCACCATCAAGTGCGTTGCCGCTGATGGTCACCGTTTAGCCTTGGCTTCCTTGCAAGATCTGCAAATTGGCGATGTAAACGCGCGAATTATTCTGCCACGTAAAAGCGTGTTGGAGTTAATTCGTCTGTTAGCGGGAGATGACAACCATACCATTTCCGTCACGATCGCCGATAATCGCCTCAGGATCGTGACAAATGAATACATTTTCACGACAAAACTGATTAACGCGCAGTACCCTGACTACAATCGATTGATCCCTCAGGGCAAGGATGTGGCGGTAGGTGATAAAGAAGCAATAAAACAAGCACTTACGCGAGCCTCGATTCTTTCCAGCGAAAAATTTCGCGGCGTAAGATTTCAATTGGAACCTGGAAGTTTAAGAATTACAGCAAATAATGCCGATCAGGAACAGGCGGAAGAAGCTTTGGCGCTGGAATATGCAGGAAATAGTATGGAAATTGGCTTTAACGTCGCCTATCTGCTCGACATCGTGCCGGCAATTGTTTCGAAAATGCTAAGATTTGTATTTACCGACCCTAACAGCGGGGTGCTGGTTGAGGGAGCAGAAAATGATCAGAACATACATAGTTTGTACGTTATTATGCCGATGAGGTTGTAGTAAATATGTAGCCCGGGTGCGTTTTTTGCACCCGGGTTAGGGTGCTTTGTTTAAACTCTGTCCCCGGATGCAAAAATAGCACACTCGGGCTGCGGAAAGACTTGAGAATATGCCTATTTCTGAATTGCGTATTACTGACTTTCGTAATCTTGCTGCGGCGGAGTTAGCGCCGTGTGTGCAGGGTTTAAACATTATTAGCGGTGATAATGGGAGTGGTAAGACAAGCTTGCTAGAGGCTATTCATTATTTGGGATCGGGTAAATCGTTTCGTTGTTCGACGCCGCATTTGCTGATTAAAAATGAAGCGGTTAAATTTTCTATTTTTTCCCAATTAGTTAGCAATAGCGACCATCTACTGCCAATAGGGATTGAACGTCATACTGAAGGACGAGTTGCGCTGCGTATAGCAGAGAAGGATGCGCAAAGTGTGGCGGAATTGGCACAAATCTTACCAGTGCGCCTGATTAATTCACAGTCACATCAAATTTTTGAATCCGGACCGATGCATCGCCGCAAGTATCTTGATTGGGGTTTATTTTACCATTTCGAGCAGTTTCTACCTGTTTGGCGACAGTTTGAGCGCGTTTTAAAGCAAAGAAATGTCGTTTTAAAGCAAAAGCGCCCCAAATACGAGCTGGAACCCTGGACAAATGAGCTGATAACACTCGCTGTGCAAGTTGATGCCATGCGTAAACAATACATTTCATTACTGGAGCCTATTATCGCGGAACTTGCCAAGGAATTGTTATCCATCCCGCAATTAACTATCTCCTATGATAATGGCTGGAATACTGAGCAGGATTATGACGCTTTATTGCGCCAATTTGTAAATGAGGAATATCGCCTTGGCACCACTCAATATGGCCCTCATCGCGCGGATATCGATATGACCTCGAATGGTGTTTCTATTAAGCATTTTTTATCGAGAGGACAGCAAAAGCTCTTGATTTGTGCTATGATACTTGCCCAAGGAATACTATTTAATAAGCTAGTTTGTAAGGGCTTAGTGTACTTGGTTGACGACTTGCCGTCTGAATTAGATCTGCATAGCCAGCAAAAGCTTTTAAGCTTGCTCATGCGACAACAAGCGCAAATATACATCACCGCGATTGAGGCAGACACTATTTATCAGGCAATCAGCGACTTAGACGATGTAACAATGAGAGTGTTCCACGTGGAACATGGGAAAGTGAGGCGGATAGACTAGATGTTTTGCGAGTGTGGCTCCTGAGCTCGAGACAGAGTTTAATCGAAGCCACATTTCCCCGGATGAAATTTAAAAAGCAAATTTCATCCGGGCTACGCCTACTACGCCAAGCACAGATTCCCGGACATAAAAACATGTCGGGGCTACACGCGGACGATATTGTGCGCGATAGCGGCAGGTATTGAACGGCGGACCGGGAGACTCTGTTTCTTTTTCGCAGCGCAGCGAGAAAAAAAACAGATCTACCGGGCCGTGGTTACCGTATCACCGATGAAGTTAGATGGGACAGCTCCCCGAATGAGAAAAACACTCATCCGGGCTACGCAAGTGAATAAGTTACGATTAGTTATTTAGAGAGACACCAGGAGCAAAAAGTGACGACAAACACAGCAGAAGGCTACGATTCATCAAATATCAAAGTGCTAAAAGGCCTCGACGCCGTCCGCAAACGGCCAGGCATGTACATTGGTGATACCGAAGATGGCACTGGCTTGCATCACATGGTATTTGAGCTCGTTGATAATTCTATTGACGAAGCGCTAGGCGGCTATTGCGACACAATATGGGTAACCATACATAGCGATGAATCCGTATCTGTCAAAGATAATGGACGCGGTATCCCTGTAGACATTCATCCCGAAGAAGGCCGATCCGCAGCAGAAGTCATTATGACAGTGTTGCATTCGGGTGGTAAATTCGATCATGACTCCTACAAAATTTCCGGTGGTTTACACGGTGTTGGTGTTTCTGTAGTCAATGCCTTATCACAGGACTTATATTTAACCGTTCGTAAAGAGGGCAAAGTATACAAACAGACTTATCATCATGGCGACCCTGAAGCGCCATTAGCGCAAGCCGGCGACACAACTGAGCGCGGCACTGAAGTTCGCTTTAAGCCAAGCGCGGAAACATTTAAAAATATTGAATTTAATTATGACACCCTTGCAAAACGACTGCGTGAGTTAGCATTCCTAAACACTTCTGTACATATTTATCTCAATGATGAGCGAAGTGGTAAAAATGATTCCTTTGAATACCATGGCGGATTAAAAGGATTTGTAGAGGATTTGAACAAGAGCAAAACGCCTATTCATCCCAAAATCTTTTACTTTGTCGCTGAAAAAGACAAAGTGACCGTAGAAGTCGCGTTACAGTGGAACGACACTTATCAAGAAAAATTATTCTGCTACACCAACAACATTCCACAGCGTGACGGCGGTACACACGTCGCTGGATTTCGTGGCGGCTTAACACGCGTACTAAATAATTATCTTGAAAGTGAAGGCTACGCAAAGAAAGAAAAAATCGCGACAACAGGCGATGACTTTCGTGAAGGATTAACCGCGGTGCTTTCTGTGAAAATGCCAAATCCAAAATTTTCTTCGCAAACAAAAGACAAGTTGGTTTCGTCAGAAATCAGGGCGATTGTCGAATCACTGATGAATGAAAAATTACAGGAATATTTGCTGGAAAATCCGCAAGACGCGAAAAGTATCGTGTCAAAAGTAATCGAAGCAGCACGCGCACGCGAAGCAGCGCGCAAAGCGCGTGAATTAACACGCCGAAAAAGCGCGCTAGATATTGCAGGATTGCCTGGAAAATTAGCGGATTGTCAGGAAGAAGATCCTGCGAAATCAGAATTATTTATCGTCGAGGGAGAATCGGCAGGCGGTTCCGCCAAACAGGCGCGCGACAGAAAAACACAAGCGATATTGCCACTCAAAGGTAAAATTCTGAATGTGGAAAAAGCACGTTTCGATAAAATGCTTTCTTCACAGGAAGTAGCGACGCTCATTACCGCATTAGGTTGCGGCATTGGTCCAGAAGAATATGATCCAGCAAAAGTACGCTATCACAACATCATTATCATGACCGACGCCGACGTCGACGGTTCGCATATTCGTACACTGCTCTTAACATTCTTTTACCGACAAATGCCAGAATTAATCGAGAAAGGTTACATCTACATTGCGCAACCACCATTATTTAAGGTGAAAAAGGGCAAACAAGAAACGTACGTGAAAGATGAAAAAGCACTGGATGCTTTGTTACTTCAATCCGCGCTGGAAGGAACAGAGTTACATCTTGACGACGGAAAAAAAATCAGCGGCAGTGAATTAGAAAAAATTGTGATGGAATATCACGCCTGCATGGCAACCATTCAACGTCTTTCCAAACGCTATCCGAGAGATTTTATGGAAGCACTCATGTACGCACAAGCTCTCAGTGAAGCTGATCTTGCTAATCAAGCTACATTAGAAAGCCTTGGTAAAACACTGCAAGAAAAATTGAACGAAAAAGGTTTGGCTGGTGAACATTACGCCATCTCTGTTAAACGACACAAAGAAAATTCAACATTATTTTTTAGCATTGACGTTACCAGTCACGGCGTGGTGCATAATGTAATAATCAACAAAGACTTTTTTACTTCGCACGATTATCAACAGCTCACCCACTTTGGCACCAAACTTGGCGGCTTAATTAAAGCAGGCGCCTTCATCCAGCGCGACACTAAAAAACAACCCGTGGAAACTTTCACGCAAGCCATGCAATGGCTACTCAGCGAAGCAAAGAAAGGACAAACTGTGCAGCGTTACAAAGGACTGGGCGAAATGAACGCCGACCAGTTGCGCGAAACAACCATGGATCCTTCCATGCGACGTCTGTTGCAAGTACGCGTTGAAGACGCCGTTGCGGCGGATCAGATATTCACGACACTAATGGGTGACGAAGTCGAGCCACGCAGACAGTTTATCGAAACAAATGCACTTGAAGTCGCCAATCTTGATGTTTAAAATATTATTCTGTTGTTCTGAACATCAAGATGGGATAACCTAACGTTATTGTACCGGGATGTCACGGATGAAATCACTTTTCATATTACGAGCTATCATATTGCGAACTATGCTGCTCGGCATACTTCTAACCTCGACCACCATTTACGCAAGTAATAAGCCCACTACTTTTTTAGGTCCCAACTTAACGGGCGGCTTTGGTAACACGATCAATAACACCACTGCCTATTCGTTATTAGGAGAAGTGGGCGTTAAAAACCTTCGCGTGGGTGGCACCGTAGCCTGGCAACTTAATAATACCCAATTTTTGAAAGCATCCGCCGAATACTTACAGCAGAACATCACTTATTCATTTAATTCAGGCGATACAAGCCAGTGGGTGTCACAAGGCGCCTTGGGAGCGGACTATTTATATCAATTTTCAGGCTATCGTTACGAACCACAGGTTGATGTGGCAGCTTATCTTTCTCACGCACCAAATAAATCGTTAGGCAATAGATCAACAACAACGGTAATTAGCGGCACGACAACAACAATTCTTAATCAGAGACACATTGCTGGCTCCGATGGGGCTGGCGTGATCCCCACTCTTTCTGTGGCTCCCTGGCAAGGTGGCCGAGCTGGCATAGGGTTGAATTATGATAACGTTCGCTATAATCAAAACTTTTCTCCTTCGCAAAATGCGAATGGGCTGGGTGGCACGTTTACTCTCAACCAACAAATAGCAAAAGATGTTTCGATGGGCGTATCCGCCGCGGTTCGCCAACCGTTTAATAATTATGCTGCAAATGTGTCTTTTAATAACCTACAATACCATGGAACATGGGCGTTAGATGTTGATAGCCAATATACAGCAGGCAAAAATACACTGCCCAGCACATGGAATGTTGGTTTAAGCGTAAGTTATTACATGGATTCTTATCAACAAAACAGCGGCCACTCGTCGTTAACATCGCATCATAATGACCTGCTGGCATTTGCCTCAACACCAGCCGTCTATATGCCACAAGTGTTGGCTATCGCGGAACAAAAAGTCACCAGAACAAGCAAAAGTTGCGGTGCGGCGCCTTCCATTACTGGTACATTTGCTGATCAGATAGTCGGGGTGGGTACGACAACATTAAACTCGCCAACTCAGTTCAATGGAACTAACCTGACCTATACCGTTACTTCCAATTTCACGGCTGGTAGTGGTACCGTAACAATCAATTCTACAACCGGCGCGGTGAGCGCAACTGGAAATAGCTTTGGTTCTAATGTATCTATAGCAATCAAGGCAACGGACTCATGTGGTCGAGCCATTACGTCCAACACCTTTACTGTAAATTTCATTTAAATAAAGCAAGGCACCCAAAAAATCTATAACCTATTGTATTTATTATAAAAGCATCTGACAGCTCTTGGCATTAGGGGTTTGTCTATAAACCATTTATATCCAAAACGTTCTATAATTAATATAGTAAACAGCTCACTTTTCGTGCACTATTGCGAGGTGTCTATGGCTGACGTTACACTGCCTCCTGACCAAGATGAAGAAGTTGACGAGACAAAAGATAAAATGGCATCACTCGACCAATACGCAACGGCTACGCGCACAAAAGTAGTGAGTGGCCAGTCTGACCTTGATAGTAAAGACAAAGTCATGGATGAAATGTTTGCCTGGTGCAAAGAGCAAGGCAATATCGTTGTATTGCGTAGCGCCACCATTCTTTCTTCCGATCCCACCTCGCGCACCGTGCAAAATTGCAAATCACTGATGCTAAGCAAAGGTATTCACCCTGGCAGCGTCTACGCCGCCACCCGTTCTGTACTGGCACTACTTCTCGCCAGCGGCGAGGAAGAAGAAAGCTCGCAGAGACACAAAGGCGAAACAAATGTTTCGTTTAGCGATCAGCAAAAACATTTACGCGAATTAGTTTTTGAAGCTGTCAGGCAAAAAGTCAGCGATATTCACATTCAAGTGCGCGCAGGTTATTCCAAAATCCGCATGCGTCAACATGGTGAACTGCGCGTCTTCGCCGAGTGGTCGGAAAAACTTGGTCGCGAAATCGCCTCGGTGGCATTCAACAAAGAAACAGACCACGCAACATCACACTTCAATCCGCTAGTTCCGCAAGACGCATCCATGCCACTAAAAATGTCCGGCAGAGATATTCGCTTACGTCTAGCGAGCGTCCCCGCGCACGGCGGATTTGACATGGTCATGCGTATTCTCACCACCGGTGAAGAACGCAACAAAACGCTGGAAGAATTAGGCTACACCGAGAAACAAATTGAAATTATCAAAATGGCGATGAAACTACCCTTCGGCGCCATCATCGTCGCAGGTCCAACCGGATCTGGTAAAACCACAACCTTGGCATCGTGTATGGAAATGGTGGAATCCACCGCGAAATTGTATTCCATCGAAGACCCCGTTGAAAAAGTCGTCGAAGCGGCAACACAAGTTCCTGTTAATACCGATAAAGAAGACCGCAGCTTTGCCAGCATGGGTAAAGCCGCTTTACGTATGGACCCTGACGTCATCATCCTCGGTGAAATGCGCGATGAAGATACCGCGCATGTCATGGTTCGCGCTTCCATCACTGGTCACTTGGTACTAACCACCCTGCATACCAACCGCGCCACCGCTATTGTGACTCGTCTGGTAGATATGGGAATTTCTCCCGTACTATTAAGTGACAGCAGCGTGTTGCGCTGTCTGATGTGTCAACGACTCATCGCAAAAATGTGCCCAGATTGCGCCGTACCTTTGCGTTCATCGGAAAAACATATGGATTATATTCCTGCCTGGGAAGCTGTGCTTGGCAAAGAAATCATTGATAAAGCCAAAGCACGCGGTAATGGTTGCCCTAAGTGTCGCCATTCTGGCGTTAGCGGTCGTATTGTGGTGGCGGAAGTTATCTGGGTTGACGAAGAAGGCAGACAATACATTCAAAAATGCGATACGCTAGGTTGGGAAAAATATATGAAAGAGAATGGCTGGGAAGACTTCCGTGACCGCGCTATTCAATTAATTGAAACTGGTATGTGCGATCCGTTTGACGCGGAAAAAGTAGTTGGCCCAATTAACCCGGCGACACAGTCGAGAACGTTTAAATATAAGTTTTAAAATGACGAAATACAAGGCAGGTTGATATGGATTTTTCACTTGATGCGCTAACTGATACGGCAAAACACTACTCCGCTATCGTGGTAGCCGGTGTTAAACGTTTTCAATTCAATAAAAAAACACAGCTTGCGTTTCTCGAAGACTTGTCTTTGCTTATTAACGATGGCATTCCCGCTAACCGCGCCATCGAAATGATGGCCCATGTGGGAAAAGGATTAAATAAGGAAGTGGCCACATCGATCGCGCTGAAAATTTCACAAGGTCAACCACTCGCGGAAGGTATGAAAGAATGGTTCTCGCCAAATGTGGTTGAAATCGTACGTGTGGGTGAAGCGGGCGGCGCACTGGCACAAACCTTAAAATCTGCCATCAACATGCTATCGCAGCAAGGTGTCGCTATGGGCGCTTTTGTTGGCGCAGTCTCTTATCCTCTGTTAGTTATCACCATGGCCTGTGTCATCATCATTTATTTGAACGATTCCGTGTTCGTACAATTTAAGGCGATTAAACCTGTTGATCAATGGCCGGACGCGGGACGACGTCTTATTTATGTAGCGAATTTAATTAAAGACTGGTGGTGGATATTCATTGTGGGCACAGTTGCCACCATCATAATCTTGCGCCGTTTAATGACCAATTACGTTGGCGAATTTCGGCCTCAACTCGACAAAATTCCACCTTTTTCTTTTTATCGAACGCTGACAGCGGCACGCGTACTCGAGACATTGGGATTGCTGGTCGCCAATGGCGTGGTATTTCGCGCCGCGATTAAGGTCATGCAATATCAGGCCAATCCCTACATGCATTATCATCTTGCAATGATGGAACATTTTCTCAGTATGGGTAAAACCAACATTGGTGACGTACTGGCGACCGGCCTCGTTAACGACGATGACATTATGCGCTTACGCATCATGGCTGAAGTAAAAGGCTTTGAACATGGCCTGATTCGCATGGGGATACGCGGAACGGATCAGGCAACGCAAACCTTAAAAATCATCGCGCGCATATTTGGTGGTATTTTATTATCTATTGGCGCGATGCTTATTATTATTATCGTCCAAGGTATTTATCTGACAGGTATGGCGATGGGGCAACAGTAGCAAATGAGGCTGCCATCATGAGAAATAGCAAAAAAAGCATGACAGGTGTATCGCTTATCGAAGCGTTATTAGTATTAGCCATCGGTGCTGCCATAATAGCAATGGGTCTTAAGCTATATCAAGGTTTTAATACCGACCTCAACGCACAAGGAGTCAAATATAACGCGGAAGAAATTATGCGAGCTGCGGCAATGTATTATTACGCCAACTGCGAAAATATGCCTGGCACTAGAACCGCGACTCTGGATCCTTCCAATAATCCTAAAAACCCTACCCCTGTCACAATTACCAATCTTGTCAATAGTGGCTATCTGATGAAAGCGCCAGAGCAAAACCCGATAGTCAATTCATCGGCAGTGAATGGCGGATACTACGTTCAATTTAACAGGATGCCGGATTCGACTAGATACTTCTGCACCACCTACGGGTGCAAACCAATAGGCACCAGCGTTAACTGGCAAATTCAAGTTGCTGTAGTGTTAAATACCCCTAGCGCCGCCAAACGGTATTTAGGCATGACTGGCGCCGATTGCCTCACAAGAGCTTCATTTGGTGGTACAGTGCAAACATGCAGTGCTGCCGCTAGCAGTAAATTCAATTATTATTTATCATGGCAAAGACTACCTTCTATGGTATCACCCAAAGGACAGTCGCCATTATGGATGACCAATCCAGTGATTAAGCAATTCAAGCAATATTTTGAAGAGCCTCCATTGAGTCAAATGTTGGCTAATCCAACTACCGTTTTTAAGTGTGGAAGTTAGCGAGGCCACTGATGACTGCGAACAAGCGCTATACCAAAGGTTTTACACTTATAGAAATGCTCCTGGTGCTGGTGATTATCAGTGGGATTGTTTACATGGGTGCCGGCTACCTGCAACAGCGCGCCCTTTCGCTACGCATTGATCGCACCAGTGGCCAGATGCAACAAATATTGAATGCTGGCCTGTCTTATTATATTTCGAATAACAAATGGCCTGTCTCTGCTGGCAGCAAACCTAGCGCACTGGATGGCACAAATGTGTTGCAAACAGGTGGTTATTTGCCTTCAAGCATGCCCAGTCCATGGGGTGGGGCTAATTACTATATTTACTCCACTGCCAGCAATTTCTATGTTTCAGTAGCCATGCCTACTACAAACGCGACCTCTATTAACATTGCCAAAACAATCATGGGCACCTTGCCGTTATCTTTCACCGACCAAAGCGCATCTGCCACCTCTGTTACTACCCCTTGTGCGGTAGGGAAAAATTGCTATGTCATCACCACAGTAAATATTCCTGGTGAGAGTCTCAATGGCGCGCAGGCGATTAACTTCGCTGGCTTATACCATAGTGGCGCCTGTGTGCCCGCTCCTCAATGCCCAACGAATTATACTGCGCAGGCTTTCGTCGTACCTGTAGCAGTAAATGGTTTTTATTCTGCACCCACTGTAACAGGTGGTAATTGCACCCCTACAGACAAAAGTGGCTGCCAAATGACTTATTATCCATTGAATGGTTATACGGCTTATACCACTCAAACTTCTGCGGTATCTGCGAGTACAGGTCCTTACGGATGTGGCACTGGTAATAGCACCCCAAGTCCTTGCTATGAAGACGGTAGTACTGGCACACCAGGCACTCAATTTCCTAATAGCCCACCCTATAACTCGACCAACTATTGGCGCGTTTGCATTGCGGTGACGACTTCTAGTGGTGACGTGGCACCCTCTGGCACTTATGAAAACCCATGGGGTCAATTAACCGGCACTGTATTGGTCATGACACGCTGCCAGCCCCCTAGTGAGAACGTCGGTTCAAACTTTTATGTTTGGGAACCATCCAATCCACCGGGCACCTAATACATTTTGCCTCTTACACATTCTCATTAAATCTCTTATACTTGAACGGGAGTCTATTTACCGTTATCTTATTTTTTGGGAGCAGGAGATTAGGATGAGGTGCCGAATGTCAAAACTGCATGGCGGTTTACTAAGTGCGTTCCTTCTTGCTTTGCCACTATGCGCTAGCGCTGGCTGGCAAGTCTCTAACCCCCAATCTTCTATTCCACGCGAACCGTTTTTTCAAGCAGGCAAACAGCAAAATAGCGCCACGATGCCATCCGCTTATGGCAGTTCCGCTTACCCAAATCAATACGCCACCCTCGGCCAACCCGCGCCGGTTTACGCCATTAGCATCAGTGGCTCATTAAAAGAAAACCTGGAACGTATTATGAGTCGCTACCATTGGCGAGTCGTTTGGAAAGCCCCTTATGATTATAACTTTGATGGACGTGTCACAGGCTCTAGCCTGCCAAATGTAGTAGAAAAGTTATTACAACCGTTCCCCTTACAAGCCACCATGTACATGTCTAACCGTACATTGGCTGTCGTCGCTAAAGCATAGGAACCCTAGCGTATGCTAAAAAAATGTCTTGCCCTGATCGTCTCTTCAATGCTTGTCTTAACCGCCTGCAATTCGCCTGTCTATAACCAGACAGAGGGCAACGTCGCGGACATTAAACTTAAAGTAAATGCCGCCCGAAAAAAATCCGACGACAGCGGCAAGCCCAAATCAGCCTTGGCGGTAAAGCAAGGACCCTATATTGATACCACCCCTATTAATCTGGAACACGACCCAGCCTGGCTGCACAACAACATCGTTATACGCGGCGATCAGCTACCCTTTTCTTATTACAGTCGCACCATAGCAAGCGGCGCGGGCAAAAACATTTTAACCAAGTACCAGATAGGTCTTGATCCATCGGCTAATGTATCCATGAGCTACTCTGGGTCCATTAAAGGCGCGCTCGATTTATTGGCCTCCAAATCTGGCTTTGTTTATTCAATACAAAATAATAAAATTTATTGGCAAGCATTTGTCACACGCACCTATGATGTCGCTTTCCTGCCAGGCGCGTCTGATTATTTGATGGGCCAAACCAGCGGAGGCAGCACCAGTAGTAGTGGTAGTGGTAGTGGTAATGGCGGTACGGGAGGACAAACAGCGAGCTTTATCACCAGCGATTCAACTAACTCAGAATACAGCAACCTCAGCGGCAAGTTATCTGTCTGGAATGATCTTGAAGCAACCATCAAACAGCTATTATCACCTGATGGCAAAGTCACCGTCTCTCAGGCAACCACGACTGTGACTGTTCGCGACCGTCCCACCAACATTGAATTGGTAGGGCAGTTCGTCAATAATTTGAATAAACACTTATCGAAGCAAGTATTAGTGAAAGTTCAGATTTTGGAAGTGAATCTGGAAAATGATTACGATTTTGGTATTAATTGGTCAATCGTTGCCAAGTCATTTCATAATTCAAATTTTACCATCAATGGTAACTACGGCACCCCTGTTTCTATCACGGCTCTCACTCCCCAATCCGGCAGTACTTTTAACGGCCTCACGCAAACAGCGCCTGTAATGGGTACCAACATTGCCACCCCAGGCATCGTTCCTGCTTACACTATTTTATTCAACGCACTGAACCAGCAAGGTAAAACCTCCATTGTGACTGAACCACGCGTCGTGTGTCTTAACAATCAAGTCTCCGTGATACGAATTGTTCAATCACTCGGTTATGTCGCCAGTGTGCAACAAACGTCCGTTGGTGGTTCAAGTACCATTACCGCACAACAAAATACCGTGACCTCGCAAGTCACGCCGGGTACCTTGGTCACAGGCCTCACGCTTTACATCTTGCCCAAAATCATGGGGGAAAAAATTTATTTGCAAGTCAACGCCGATTTGTCGACCAACAATGGCTTCAGCATCTTTGGCGGCCAAAATAACGTTCAGCTACCCAATGTGACTGAGAAACACTTTAATCAACGTAGTATGATTAGATCGGGTGATACGCTGATTTTGTCCGGCTTCCGCCAATTGGTAAACAAAGCCAACGCTAACCAGTTCCTCGATTCACAAGCCTTGGGTGGCAAAGGATCGACACAAAGTAATTCAGAAACCGTGATACTGATTACACCATTTCTCCTTAATGGGTGCGCATAATGACCTATATTACTCGTGGTGATGGCGAACATTTTGTTATTCCATCTTATCGCGATGTACTAACGGCCAAACAGAAAACCGCGCTCAAAAATGAAATTCTAGCGCTTAGCAAAAGCTACGGCGAATACATCACCCTGCAACGCAAGACCGCCACTAAATATGAGGTGGCGTTTTCTACCGATAGAGGTTACCTGCTTGGTGAATCCATTTGGCATTTTTTCGGTCGTCCACTGGACATGGTGTATTGCGAAGCCATCCAGGGCACCACAGAAGCTATCTTGGTTATTGTAAAATCCGGCAGCGTTTATCTGGATGGTAGTTTTCCACTGGATACTATTCCTGAAGAATTAGTCGTGTTCCTGACCGAACAAAACAACTTCGAAATATTTATTAGTGGCGACGTTCCAATCAGCCAACAGCCAGAAGATGGCAAGTTCAGCTTCGATCCTGCTTCTGTTAAAAAATTCACCGTGTTGGAGAAACCTATTTTTCCAACCTTGCCGCTGTTAAAACCCTATCTATTTGATTTGGTCGATACTGTTTTAAAAAACCAGGGCATCGGCGTATTCCCCGTCAAACAAGTTGTGGGTGTTCTCGTTACCGTTAGCGTTGTTTGGATGATATGGTCTTATTTCAGCACTGCTAAAGTCAAAGTAGAAGCGCCACCCCCTCCACCACCGCAGGTTAACCCTTACCAAGGCTTTCTTGATGGTTTGTCTACTCCGACTCCTGACAGTTTAATCACTATTTTTCTGGCTGAACTGCAAAAATTATATGGTATGCCTGGTTGGGTTCCAAAAAGTATTTTTTTTAGTAAGGGTTTACTCAGTGCTAATGTGCAATCACAGGGCAGCCTGCTGAAAAATTTATATCAATGGGCCAAGCTGAATAACGCAATTATCGTCGTTAGGAGAGATGGGATCTCTGTTACACTTACCATGCCGATCCAGAACCGCCCTCAACCAAAAAATATTTATTCTATAAAAAAAGTCCTTGTTCAATTAATCGATAAAATCGCGATTATTTATCCTGGTAATCATTTATCTCCAGGAGAGACTATTGATCATGGCGGCAGTTATTCTGAAATGCCAATTGCCATTAATCTGGATAGTGCTTCACCGGAACTTATTCGCACGATCGGCCAGCAATTGCAAGGTTACCCCATGACGTTGCAAAATATACAGGTTTCAGTCAACAATGGTAGTTTAAGCGGTTCAATTAACCTTTTGATATTAGGTAGCTAACTATGGCAGATGATCAGGGTAAAAATACACGCCAGAAAGTGATTATCATCGTCCTGGTGCTGGTTGTTGGATTTGTTGTTTGGCAAGTGTTTGGCATGTTCGGTGGTGGTTCAAGTTCAAAAGAACCCGCCAAAGTCGCTGTCAATACGCCACCGCCCGCTCCTATGCCTACTCCCAAACCTGCTGAACTACCAGCGGCTCCTGCGCCCCTTACGCCAAGAGAAATGGAGCTAATGCAGTTACAACAGGAAACCGAAGCCAAATACGTGGCGGCATTAAATGAGTTACAAATGCTAAAGGTGCAACGCGACATCGCGCAAACCAACAAAGACATTGCCAGTGCCAAGCTTGATACAGTCAGTGCCGAGAAGAACATCGTTACGCTACTGACTCCTGAAACCAATAATAACTACGCTCAGCGTTTAGCAAACCCCGCCATGGGAACCCCGACTGGCCCTGGTCAAAATAACGAACCATCTCCTCTCCCCATCGCTGAAACTGCTTATACCGTTATTTCTGTCACTGAAATTCAAGGTCAATGGGCTGCTGTGATCGGCGCGCAAGGTAAATTATATAATGTGCATATTGGCGATGTGATTCCTGTCGATAATTCCCGGGTTGTCTCGATCAATAGAGGCGGTGTGGTATTGCAGAAAGGTGAGACAAAAAGAACCATCTCGCTGGTGCCAATTATTTGATGTGTGTCATCCCGCGATGTGTGTCATCTCCGCGAAGGCGGGGACCCATGCATCGGTTCTCCGCTTAAAATGGGTCCCCGCCTTCGCGGGGATGACACACATCCTACAATTCACCCGTATACACAACCGCTGCCGGCCCCGTAAGATAAACAGCCCTGCCATCTCCTTGCCACTCTACCCACAAAGACCCTTTGCTAAACTCGACTTGTACTTTTGGCGCTAACCAGCCATTTTTAACACCCGCAATCGCTGCAGCGCAGGCGTTACTGCCACAAGCAAGCGTTTCTCCCACGCCACGCTCAATTGTTCGCAAGCGAATATGGTCTTTTTGCACGATTTCCATAAAGCCAACATTCGCGCCATGCGGGAAATAGTGTTGTGAAGCAATAGCAGACGCGAGTGATTGTGTGTTTACTTGTTGCAAGCCTGTGATTTTGAGTACAGCGTGTGGATTACCGATGGATAACACGCTAATCTCGGTTTTATTCGATTGACCATTTAATTGAACTTGCACCAACGGTTCTGAAATGACAGGCACGCCCATCATCACACGCACATGATCATAATCCTTGATCTCTACAGGAAAAATACCGGCTTTGGTTTCTATATCAAATGAAGCATTTTTAACGAGCCCATTTTCATGTAGAAACCGCGCGACACATCGCAAACCGTTACCACACTGTTCCGCTTCACTGCCATCGGAATTAAAAATTCTGCAGAAAAAATCTGCTTTTTTGGAAGGTTCAATTACCAGTAGCTGATCAAAGCCAATGCCCGTATGACGATTAGCTAATGCGGCAATTTCCGCTGATAATAAACTGGCGCGTTGGCTCATCCCATTAATCACTACAAAATCATTGCCGATGCCGTGCATTTTGGTGAATTGAATCCCGTTTTTTTTCATGCGTTTTGTTCCTGTTGATGCTGTATATCGGGTAAGTACAGCTTACCGGATTGGCCGCAGGAGGTGAGTAACATTGTGATTAGAAACACTATCATCCCCGCGAAGGCAGGGACCCATTTCAAACCCAACAACTGAATTAGATTAAAAATAGGTCCCCGCCTTCGCGAGGATGACAAAAAACATTTCATTTTCATGTTCCTCTATATTGCTTTATTAGTCCCATAAGCGCTGGATCATCACCTTTACCCTCAAGCTGGCTTAAAATGCGTGGTAATAATTGTTTACCCAACTCGACGCCCCATTGATCAAAAGAATTGACGTTCCAGATAACGCCTTGCACGAAAATCTTGTGCTCATAGAGCGCAAGCAACATGCCTAAACTGCGTGGTGTCAGCTGATTCAGCAAAATAATATTGCTAGGACGATTGCCAGGCAATGTGCGATGTGCTTCCGCGTGTGCTTCACCAGACATCAAGGCTTGCGCCTGACTCACTGCGCTGGCAAACAACACATCATCTTGCTGCGTGTTTTCAGGACTTTTCACCAGAATAAAATCAACCGGGATTAAGCGTGTGCCCTGATGCAACAACTGATGATAAGTATGTTGTGCGTTACAACCCGCTTCGCCAAAAATAACCGGACTTGTTTGATACGGCAACAATTCACGTTGATGGCTCACTCTCTTGCCATTACTTTCCATGTCTGCCTGTTGCAGATAAGGAATCAAATAGCGCAAACGCTGAGAATAAGGTGCTATAACATGCGCACCCGCCTCGAAGAAATTGGTGTACCAGACACCCAGCAAGGCAAGCAACACTGGCATATTTTTATCAAAATCCGCGCCACGAAAATGCTCGTCCATGGCACGCGCGCCTGCGAGAAATTCATCAAAACCTTGCGTGCCAATCATCAAAATTAACGGCAAGCCAATGGCCGACCAAATAGAATAACGACCGCCTACCCATTCCCAAACAGGAAAAATGCGCTCCGCGGCAAAACCCTGCGCCTGCGCTTTATCCTTTGCTGACGTCACAGCGACAAAATGATTTGAAACAGCATTCTTTCCCACTTTTTCTTCCATCCATCTCTTTAATATTTGCGCATTAAGCAAGGTTTCAAAGGTAGTGAAAGATTTGGAAGAAATAATAAATAAAGTGGTTTCAGGATCTATGTGCGCCAGCACTTCATCTAGGTGTGCTTTATCAACACAAGAAATAAAATAAAAATTTAAATTAGGCGAAGCGAATTCTTTTAAGGCATGTGTCGTCATCAACGGGCCAAGATACGAACCACCAATGCCAACATTCACTATGTGACGAAATTTGCCATGTCGAACCTCATTAACAAACTCATAAAGTCGGGCACGTTCAGCCACCACCAAATCACTAACGGCGTTTTGATTTGTATCACGCAAGGCGGTGTGCAAGGCGGGTCGATGTTCAGTGGTATTAACCGCTTCACCATTAAAAAGCGCCTCAATACGCTGTGACAAATTATGCTGTTGAGCCATGTTACATAACAGCTGTATGGTCTGATCAGTCATTCGATTGCGCGAGTAATCCAGAAACAGATCGTCCACCTGCAATGAAAAGCGGGAAAAGCGATCGCTATCTTGCGCGAACATATCGCGCATGTGAAAATTCGCGATGTCTTTTTGATGGTCAGAAAGTATACGCCACACCAATTTGTTACCCGTTTGAGAATTAACGCTGTATATTATATGATATTGACATATATAGGTACATGGATGCCCCCTCATGAGCACAAAAATCATCAGCACGAATGTAGAAATATTGGGCAAACCCTATCCGGTTCGCTGTCCTGAAGGTGAGTTGGCTGCTTTACAGCAGGCCGCGCGCTATCTTGATCAAAAGATGGCCGAAGTCAGAGATTCAGGTAAAGCCATTAACTTGGAGCGTATTGCCATCATCACCGCGCTTAATATGGCCTATGAATTGCAGCAAACGGGACAGCAAAAGAATAGCTTTGTCGACAAAATTAATACGTACATCCTCAATCTGCAGGAAAAGCTTGATCAAACCCTCATGCCCACGCAGGTAGACCTGCTGTGAAAACAAAAGCGGATATTCGGTCACATTACTTACGCATCCGCAATGACACAACCGAAAGTCAACGTCAAGAAGCCGCCGCAACCGCGGCCTCGCTACTCGCCGAACATCCCGCATTTAAGAAAAGTGAACACATCGCCTGTTATTGCGCGCACAAAAATGAATTTGACACGTTGCCAATCATACAAGCCATTTTTCGAGCACAAAAAAAATGTTACTTGCCGATTTTACGTGAAGGAAACACCTTGGGTTTTGTACGTTATGAAGATGGTGACGAACTTGAAGTAAATCAATTTGGTATTCTGGAGCCTTTTGATACCGCCAGAAAAGTTTCGGTCGATAAGCTGGATTTAATCATCATGCCGTTGGTTGCTTACGATTCTCAAGGTAGACGACTTGGCATGGGTGGCGGTTTTTACGATAGAACGCTCGCTAGCATGCATGTTCATAACAGCAAACCCCATTTGCTTGGCCTGGCATACTCTTCGCAACACATAGAAGAATTACCATCCGATTCCTGGGATATAAATATTCATAGCGTTATCACAGAGCTGGGCATCCGGATTTTTTGATTGCGGGATGTTTTTAATTTCTTAGGCTCGCGGTGACAAGTCCTGTCAATTCACGCAAAGCGATGAAGAACATCGTGTAATCCACCGTATTGCTCGAAACTAACAATCCCAGTGTTTTTTCCCAGCGACGAAGCGCGACATCGTTATTGGCCATCCACTTATCAATAAGCCTGGTGCTATCCTGTTCCTTTTTATCTGCATGCATGACGGCGATCGCCAAGGTGCGTTGCACCAAATCCAGTTCGTCGCGCAAAGTAAGCCGTGCCACAACATTCCAGTGCCCTTCTCGGCTATCATGCGAAATTTGATCGCGAAACCAGAGCAAGCTAACGCGTTCGCCCGCTTTAAAATAAACTTTCGCGGTGAGCTCCAGATCAAATTTATTTTCTGTCGCGACCTCAATAATATTGAGCGCAGTATAAATGGCACGATAGGTCGCAACTCGTCTGGCGATATGTTTCGGCAAGCCAGCCTCGGCGAATTCCTGGGTTAACTGCTCCATATATTCTTTGGTCTGGCCGCCCATAATCACCGGCACCAGATTTTCCAGTTTTAGAATGCCGGCAGAAAAATGCTTAATAACAGCGTCAAGGTCTTCGTGCAAATGCTTGCTATAAATAAACCAGCGCGTGGAGAGACTAATCAACGTGCGAATATGATACAGCATGTCATATTGTGTCTGAATTGGTATTCTTAAATTTAACGAAAGAATCATATCGCGCAATTCAGCGGATTTGAACGATTCGGAAGCAATCATGTAAGCCTTTATTACATCGCATATTGGCACACTCGTTTCCATTGCCATACGATAAACAAAGGTAATTCCCATGTCGTTTACCACTTTGTTACTTAATTGCGTGGCGATAATATCGCGATGCAAGGGGTGTTCAAGCATCTCTTCTTTGAATTGTTTTGTAATAGCGGGTGGAAATGCGGAAGTCACCAATTGCGACATATAAGGATCTTCAGGAACCTTTGAGTTCAGCAATTCATGCTTGACATAAATTTTAGTATAGGCGAGCAATACCGCAAGCTCAGGTCTCGTCAAACCGACATTCAAGGTTTTACGTTCCACCAGCGTTTTTTCGTCCGGTAAAAATTCAACCTGACGATTAACAATTTGATCTACTTCCAGTTCATGTAAATATTGCTGATGCAAGTTAAGATTTTTCTCCGCGCGATGCGCAGAGAAGCTCAATACCAGCGCTTGATTATAATTATCTTTCAATACTAGGGCTGCCACTTCATCTGTTAGCGATGCCAGTAACTGGTTACGTTTTTTGACCGTCATTTTGCCGGCTTTTTCCTGTCGATCCAGCAAAATTTTCAAATTCACTTCGTGATCTGAGCAATCAACGCCCGCTGAATTGTCTATAAAATCCGTATTGATCAATCCACCTTTCAAGGCATATTCCACACGACCTAGTTGAGTGAATCCCAGGTTGCCGCCTTCGGCCACTACTTTGCAACGTAATTCATTACCGTTGACGCGGCAATAATCATTAGCGCGATCACCCACATCCGCGTTGCTTTCCAGACTCGATTTTACATAAGTGCCGATACCGCCATTAAAAAATAAATCGACAGGCGCTTTTAGAATAGCGCGCACTAATTCCATCGGCGCCAGTTCTTTTTCTTCTATCCCAAGCACTTTCCGCGCTTGCGCGCTGAGTGAGATGCTCTTTAGACTACGATTGTAAACACCGCCACCAGCCGATATTAACTGGGAATTGTAATCTTCCCACGAAGATCTGGGCAGATTAAAAAGACGCTGGCGTTCGCGATATGACACTTCCGGATCAGGCGATGGATCAATAAAAATATGTCGATGATCAAACGCGGCGACTAATTTAATTTTTTTGCTATAGAGCATGCCATTACCAAACACGTCGCCACTCATGTCGCCCACGCCAATGACGGTGGTTTCTGTCTGCATTACATCTACATTCAACTCTATAAAATGTCGCTTGACGGATTCCCACGCTCCACGAGCGGTGATGCCTATTTTTTTATGGTCGTAACCCGTTGAACCTCCTGAGGCAAACGCATCGTCCAGCCAAAAGTGATATTCCTGTGAAATAGCGTTAGCGATGTCGGAAAACGTCGCTGTTCCTTTATCTGCCGCGACAACCAAGTAAGGATCATCGCCATCGTGGCACACCACTTGCGGTGGATGAATAATGGATTTACCTTTGATGTTGTCAGTAATGTCCAGCATGCCGCGAATAAATAACTGGTAACATTCTACGCCTTCTTTTTGAAATTCTTCGCGGGTTTTGAACGCATGTTTTAAAACGAAACCACCTTTGGCGCCAGATGGCACAATCACAGCGTTTTTAACCGTTTGTGCTTTCATTAAGCCAAGCACCTCCGTGCGAAAATCTTCCGCGCGGTCCGACCAGCGCAGACCACCGCGCGCCACTTTATTATTGCGCAGATGAATGGCTTCAAAACGCGGCGAATACACAAAGATTTCATAAAGTGGCACTGGGAGTGGTAATTCCGGCACAGATTTGGAATCAAATTTTATTGATAAATATTCTTTGGGTTTTCCTTCTTTAGTGCGCTGGAAGTAGTTGGTGCGCATGGTCGCCTTGAATAATTCCATCAAACGGCGAATGATTTTATCTTCATCCAGACTGGGAACCTTTGTCAGTGCTTCAAGAATTTTCTCTTCTTGCGTAATGGCCGCTTTTTTTGTTTTGAATTTTGCCGGATCGTGCAACAAATAAAATAAATCAATTAAGTCGCGAGCTATGATCGGATTATTAATAAGCGCTTTTTCAATATAAGACTGACTAAAACGAAAGCGCGCCTGTCGTAAATATTTAGCATACGCACGGAAAATAGCAATTTCATGCCAACCCAATTCCGCGCCTAATACCAGGCGGTTAAATCCATCATTTTCAGCAATTCCTTCAAATACATTAATAAGCGCGTCCTCGAATAACGCGCGTGTTTTCGCTAAATCAAATGAAGTGCGGTTATACTTGATATATAAATCACTGATCCAGACATCTTTTCCGCCATCGAGCGAAATGGTGTAAGAATTTTCGCTAAACGTTTTCAAATCCATGTTTTCCAGCATGGGCAATACGTCCGACAGTGGCGCGGGATTTTGCCACTGGAAAATACGCAGACGTAAGGGGTAATCAGCATTACCTTCTGAAAAATAAAAATTAAGCATTAATGATTTTTCAGCGGACATTTGCTCAAGGTAACTGATGTCACTTAAGGCAACTTCCGTGATGAAGGTGTCCGTATAGGTAGCTGGAAACGCACGACTATATTTTTTATCTAGCGCGGACCCTTTTTTATCGCCAAATTGTTTAATTAACTTACTTTTGAGCTCTTCCTTCCAAGTCATTGCCATACTGTAGTCCTTTCGCTATGCGCTGGTGTTTCTCCATCTCTTCGCGCTGTGAGACTGACAATTTAGGGTGCTTTTTTGCATATTCAGAAAGAAATTTGTCCAGTTCACTGGTATAATAACCGAGGTTTAAGAAGTTTTTTATACTAAACATTTGAAAATATCCTCTTACTTAAGGGCCTGTTAACAACTTGTTTTACGGCTGCAAATGTCGCTGATTTTGTTAAAATTAAAGAACATTCTCGTTAAATAGTATAACTATTCGCCTCGAATGTTCTTTAATTTTATCCAAAACATCGACATTTTCGCTTCGTAAAACAAATTGTTAATAGGCCCTAAAGAAATTATAGCATATTTCTGCATCATTCGGGATAATTGAAAGTTTGAGTCATAGGCTTGGTGGGAGCTTTAATGAAGGCAAGGGTTGTATTTTATTTGATCACTCTGTCGCTGTTATTTACAGCGCCTGCTGCCCTCGCATACAACACGGCTCAATTATCAAATCAGATTGATGCGATCATCAACGAAAATAATACCCATGCCTCCATCAGTGTTTACGTCAAATCGATGAAATATGGCGATCCGCTCTACTTCCGCAATATTCATCAGCCAATGACGCCCGCCAGCACCATGAAAATCATGACCGCTGAAGCGGCATTACTGTTTTTAGGGCCCGACTATCGTTTTTCCACGCAACTGTTAACTGACGCTTCAGGAGTTAAAAATGGCGTGTTGCAGGGCAATTTATACATCGTGTTAAGTGGCGATCCTTCGCTTAATTACGATGATTTGAGCGAATTGCTGGATGCACTGCATACTCAGGGGGTGCAGGCCATCGCGGGTAATGTTTATATTGATAACACCGCTTATGACCAACGCTTTTATGGACCAGGCTGGGTGTATAACGATAAAAATTATTGCTATGGCGCGCCGATTAGCGCGAGTATCATCAATCACAATTGTCCGCAGGTAACAGTAACACGAACCAAAGTCGCGACCAGCAAAAAGCATGGTAAAAAGCAAGCACGCAGAAGACGCACACAGAGCGTATGGACAATCAATAAAGTTGTGACGGATATTCCTGACTACAACCGCACCTTGTTCAAAAGTCTGTTGAGTCATATGGGTGTGAGAGTATATGGTAGCGTGACTTTTGGTTCCGCGCCGTCGAATGCGTCGCTGGTTAACTCGCATGCCTCGAAACCACTGCGCGAACTGCTCACTGAGATGCTGAAAAAATCAGATAATATTATTGCTGGCGCGGTATTTAAAAAAATAGGACAACTTTACAATCATCAACCTGGCAGTTGGGAAAACAGCAGCTACGCGGTGTCTGAAATCTTATCGAAAAAAGCAAAAGTCGGTTTAAGTGGCATGCGTATTCTAGATGGTTCTGGCTTATCGCCAAATAATCTGGCAACCGCGTCGCAGATGATGCAGGTGCTGGATTATGCTTATCATCATAACGATATTAGTTACGATTTTATTTCTGCGCTACCCATCGCGGGTGTGGATGGCACCTTGAAACATCGTATGTGGAACATCGCGAGAAAAGTGCGCGCTAAAACTGGCACGATTTCGGGTGTGGCGAGTTTGACGGGCTATACCGTGACGGCGGATAAAGAACCGGTGGCGTTTGTGATTATGATTAATGGTTATAAGGGCATGAATTGGCGTTATCGTTCGCTGGAAGACAAGATTGTTACTTCTTTGACGAAATATCATCGGTAGTCGTTGTCTGGGCGAAAGCAGGGTTTCAATAAAACATTCCTTCTGAAAAAATTTTATGACAACTTACAACCCAATACCCTCTCTCAAATAAGATTCTAGCGTAATTATTTTACCGGGTATTTTTAATTCATTTTTTGCCAACTCAAGTGCTCGTTCTTCGCGAGCGAAGGTATCTTTATCTTCCATGCTCCACGTTACTTGTATTAACTGTTTATTACCTTGTCTATCTTGCACTAAAAAATCAACTTCGTAACGTTCTTTAGTCAAGTAATAATGAATAAGATAATCGTTTCTGCGGAGATCAATAAAAATAATATTTTCGAACAAATTGCCAACGTTTATTTCTGGCTCAAGGGTTAAGGCGCGCACTAAACCGCTATCAATCGCATATATTTTTTTAGGATTGGTTTGTACCTTACGAATCGATTTTGCATACATAGGAACAGAAAACATCAAATAAGCATCTTCTATGTAATTTGCATATTCATATAAGGCATCTTTGCCAAGTTGATAACCTTGGCTTCTTGCATCATTATAAAACTTATTAATCGTAAATGATTTTCCAACATTATGTATCATGGAAATAATCATATATTTAATAAGAGCAGAATGTTTAATATCGTATCTTTCAACGATATCTCGGTAAATAACAATATCAATGTAATCTTGCAGCGTCCTTTGTCGTATTTCAGTCGGGTAATTAACAACTTCAGGAAAACCACCTTCTTGCAAATATTCCTGAAAAATTTTGCCTAATTGATCTTGCGTTTTCTTGCCAAAAGTTGATTTATGAGCATCAATTTTTTTAGCGACCATAAATTCACTTAAACTATAAGGCCATATTTCAGTCGCCAAAGAACGGCCACGCAATGAAGTCGCTATTTCTTTACTTAATAATTTCGCCGAAGAACCTGTCAAAAATATCTCGACATTTTTAGTGTCATGAAAACGCCTAATGACATTCGCCCAATCAGGCACATTCTGAATTTCATCCAGGTATAAATAGCATTTATGATCATGATTTTCAGGATGGAGGGTATAAAATGCTTCTAATAAAGCTGCCAGTTTATAAGCATCTAAAGGTAGCAACCGGTCATCTTCAAAATTGACATACAGTATTCTGGTCAAAGGCACTTTATGCTTTAACTGTTTCAATATCGCCTGATAAATAAAATAGGTTTTACCCGAACGACGCATGCCAATCGCTACTTTGATTTTATTAGGAGCGTCAGGAAACGTCACAGTTCTAGGAACCAACTGCTTATCAACGCGGATGAGTGCATCGCCTAGTTCTTCATTAACTATTTGTAAAATTTGGATTTCATTCATATTTGGCAAATCTTTCCTTAAAATAAGGATAGGTTTTATTAAAACTATCATAAAATAAAGGAAAGATTAATGCAAATCTTTCCTTAAAACAAGGAAAGATTATTTTCCAATGCAAAAACTCGAAAAGATTTTGCCGAGCAGGTCATCAGCGGTAAATTCACCGGTGATATCGCATAAAACAAGATGTGCTTGTCGCAAGTCTTCCGCGGCTAATTCGCCGGCACGTTTGTTGTTGAGTTGAGCGAGCGCGTCGGTGACATGTTGTTCTGCGCGTGCGAGTGCGTCTAAATGTCGTCGGCGAGCGAGGTAGATGCCGTCTGTTTCGCCGTGAAATCCCATTTTTTGTTTGATGTGTTGTTTGAGGAGATCAAGACCGACACCGGTTTTGGCGGAGAGGGAGATGCTGGTTTTACCTTCTTCGATTTTTATTGAGGGTGCTTCGTTGCTTAGATCAATTTTGTTTTGTAGATATATAATGTTTTCTGCAGGAGTTCCTTCGGCGTGAAAAGCATGCCTCAGGATGACATGCGAATCGCAATGACGGTCAACGACGTACATGATTAAATCCGCGCGCGCCATTTCTGCCTGCGCTCGTCGTATACCTTCTTGCTCGACCACATCTTCGCTTTCGCGCAGACCAGCGGTGTCAATAATATGCAGTGGCATGCCATCAATAGAAATATAATCGCGCAGCACATCGCGGGTAGTGCCGGGAATATCAGTGACAATAGCCAGGTCTTTACCACTCAAGGCGTTAAGTAAACTGGACTTGCCAACATTTGGTTCGCCTACAATCACAGCGGTAATGCCTTCACGCATCAGGCTACCTTGTTTGGCTTTTTGTTGGATGGTAGCCAAATCATTCTGGATCACTTGTGCTTGTCGCACAATTTTCTCATCAGCGAGAAAATCAATTTCTTCATCGGTAAAATCAATCGCGGCTTCGATATACATGCGTAGATGAACAATTTTTTCGTTGAGCGCGTGAACTTCGCGGGAAAATTCGCCTTGCAGTGACCGCATGGCGGAACGTGCCGCTTGCCTTGACGAGGCATCAATTAAATCAGCGACGGCTTCAGCCTGTGCCAAATCCATGCGGCCATTCAAAAAAGCGCGTTCGGAAAATTCACCGGGCCGTGCGAGAACGGCGCCTAATTCCAGCAATCGTTGCAACAGCATATCAACGATCACTGGACTGCCGTGTCCTTGTAGTTCCAGCACATCTTCGCCAGTAAATGAATTAGGCGCGGCAAAATAAATCGCGATGCCTTCATCAATTGTGCCACCATCTGCGGCTAAAAAAGATAAGTGTGTTGCTTGGCGAGGTTGAAGTTCGCGGCCGAGTATGCTGCGCATGATGTCAGGCACAAGTGTGCCTGACAGACGAATGATACTGATACCACCACGACCGGCAGGCGTTGCAAGTGCGGTAATCGTTGGCGTCGTCCCGGCGAAAGCCGGGATCCAGTCTGAGGACATCACTTAATCCTCTTCGGTTCCTTATCCAACCGACGCATAATGTGCCACTGCTGCAAATAAGAAAGCGTGTTATTCACTACCCAATACAACATCAAACCCGATGGGAAATTAGCGAACATCACCGAAAATAGCACCGGCATAAACATCATGATTTTTGCCTGCACCGGATCTGGCGGTGGCGGATTCAACCGCTGTTGCAAGAACATGGAAATACCCATCAGCACTGGCAACACGTAATAAGGATCTGGCTGGGAAAGATCATGTATCCAGAAAATAAACGGCGCGTGACGCAGCTGCACACTTTCCACCAACACCCAATACAGCGCGATGAATACAGGAATTTGCACAAGAATCGGCAAGCAACCACCCATTGGATTAACTTTTTCTTCGCGATAAAGCGCGAGCGTAGCTTGTGTCAACTTTTGTCTGTCGTCGCCATAGCGTTGCTTCAACGCTTCAATACGCGGCTGCAATTTCTTAAGACCACTCATCGAACGATAACTTTTCGCGGACAGTTGATAGAACATCAACTTGATCACAATGGTCACTAATACAATCGACCAACCCCAGTTACCCACCACATAGTGAATTTTTTCCATCATCCAGAAAATAATGACGGAGATAAACCAGAACCAGCCATAATCAATCGTCAGCTTTAAATTTGGCGCGGCGGTTTCAAGACGATCTGCAATCGCAGGGCCCGTGTACAAGTTCGCCGTGACGGTACTGGTCGCACCAGGCGCCACCGTCACCGGCTGGCCAATCATGCCGAGCGTAAACAAGCCATCTGGTGTCACTTTGGAATAGTATGTGGACGTGCTATTTTGCGCGGGAATCCACGCGCCAATAAAATAATGCTGAATCATCGCCGCCCAGCCGCCTTGAATGGACTGGTCGATATTCTTCTCGCGCATTTGCTTGAAGCTGATTTTATCGTAAGTTTTTTGTGGACTGGAAATCGCCGCGCCAAAATAAGTCGCCAGATTCATCAAGCCACCATGATTAGCTGGCGGTGAGTCGGTACGCATCAACTGAGTGTACAGACTGCCTTGCCATGGTTGCGATGAGTGATTATTAATTTCATAGCTAACATGAATATCATAACTATCACGTTTGAAATTAAAAAACTTTGTAACCGCAACGCCTTGATCATTTTTCCATTCCAGCTTTACCACTAAATCGTTTTGACCAGCGCCTAGCTCGTAGTGATCTTGTGCGACAGAATAAACCGCCTGACCTTTCGCGGTATCTGGGCCGATGTTACTAAGCAAACCGCTTTCCGCGATGTAACGTGTTTTTGGATCGTTGTTCAGTAATACAAAAGGCGAAGATGAGCCGCGTGATTCGGGATAATCCAGCAAATTAACGCCGACAATATCACCGCCCTGGGTGTTAATGGTGACTTCCAGCAAATCGGTTTTCACAGTGACAAGTTTGCCATCCGCGGGTGGCAGAGCGGGTGTAGTCGCAGATGTCGTGGTGGCTGTCTGGCTGGTGACTGCCTGAGCCGCTTGGGTGGCGGGAATCGCTGGCATATGTTCATTTTGGGTAGTAGTTACAACAGGCTCTTGCGGTTGCGGGTGATCTTTTTCCCATGCCTGATATATCATCAAGCCAATCACCGCCAGTAATACAAAAAGTGCAAATCTTAAGGAATCCAGCATTTTATTTAGCATAGTCATCTTCATCTACTTATCTGAGTTTATCTACTTCGTCTTTTCCACCCGGGTGCCAGGGATGGCAGCGTACTATTCGTCGCAATGCCAGCCAGGAACCTTTAAGGCAGCCGTGTATTGTAATCGCTTCCACGGCATAAGTGGAGCAGGAAGGTTCAAAACGGCAACAATTTCCTAATAAAGGGCTAATAGCGAGATGGTAGAGACGAATAGGGAAAATAAAGGCTTTTCGTAGTAGCCCGGATGCGTTTTTTGCACCTGGGGAGCGCGGCTTCGTTTGAGCATTATTCCCGGATGCAAAAAACGCATCCGGGCTACATCCAATTATTTGCTTGATTTTATTAATAATTCGCATAGTTTATCCACATCGGTATGCAAAGATTCATTGGGACATTTCCCGCGTAACATAATAATCACATCAATGCTTGGTAAATCAGCAAAATGCGCCCTGAAACCCTCGCGTATGGCCCGTTTTAAGCGGTTTCTATCGACCGCCTTGGGCAAACGCGCCTTGGTCAGCATGATACCTAATCGGGCATAATTAAGCGAATTCGGGCAATGAAGGGCAAGTAAGTATTTATAAGTAGCTTTAGTAGGATGCGCGAAAACAGACTGGATATCCGCTTTGCGGACCAGCCTGTATTCTTTTAGATACTTCAATGACTTACGGGGTGAGTCTGGCACGGCCTTTGGCACGACGGCGAGCTAGAACAGCACGACCATTTTTGGTCGCCATACGGGCGCGAAAACCATGGGTTCTTTTTCTTTTTAAAACACTGGGTTGGAATGTTCTTTTCATATCAGCTAATCCACTTTACGTCTCTAGAGAGGGGCCTATATTAGGGGGTGAAGGGAATGTTGTCAAACTGTTTGATTATCTGAGCTATGAGCGGTCTGTTGTGCCAAAATAGGCTCGCTCAAATAAGGATGCTTTAATATTTACAGAGTAAAATAAATGAGATAAATAAAGAGATCGATATAGTTAGTCCGCCCAACACGAGGGGGCTTAAAGAAAATGAGTGATGCACGATCGGGTTTAAAAAAATCAACTTTCGCGGCTTTTCTGGCGCAGGAAAACGCGCGCGATATAATTTCCAGAAATGCAGATAAAGTTCGCGCTCAAAGTGGACAAGCTGATAAATACTCCAAATTTACCCGGATACTAGATGATATACCTCAACATGCAGCCACTATTCCGTTAATAAAGGCTTGCAAAGACGCGGTTAAACAGAATAAACAACCAGCCGACATTAGTTTCTCAGAACCTGCGGATGGTGAAACATATGGGCAACCCATTTTAAATAGCGAAAGCAAAGTTTGGCTGAACCTTGTGTATGCTTCAACGATGTTTGAGCTTTTCGATATTGACGGCAACCTTAGACAAAATATTCGCACTCAAATCTCCGAGTTAAATTTGGGTATTGAAGATAAGTATTTAAAAGTCGGTCTTTTTGCCGCTTATATGGAAGATTGTATTGGAGGCCACCTTTGTCGAGATGGCGAGGAGCAAGGTGACATTGCCTACGGAATTGCTGCTTGTGCCAGCGCGCTCACTTATAGAATGTCACAAATTATAAAGGCAAACAATTTTGATGTTGCCGCTATCCGCGCTAGCTGCGCTCAATCCTTAGGGAAAAAGTATCGTGAAGATGAAATTAAGTCCGAATTATTAAAACAAGAAATAAAAATATTAATTGCTTCGTTTGTACATGAAACCGCTTGTAAAGCACTTTTACGTATGCGCGCGAATTTCAATAAGGCTCGCGCGGATTATCTTGCTCATCTGGATGAATTAACCCAGATAGAAAATATTCACAAAAAAAATGTTCTTGACGTGATAGATGATATCGTTGAGAAATCAAAGGATAACTCGATTAACAATCAAATTAAAAGATTAACTATTTTGACTGAAGTGCTCAGGCAAACTCAGGCTTATACCCCCTCAGTGGATGAAAAAACTCGAGAAAAATACAGCGATTTGATAGCTGAGGTCAGCAAGCATGCGTGGGGCAAGCGTTTGGCAAGCGCTATGTCTTCTGTTCCTATTGCGGCGCTTCTTGCCACTTTTGTGTTATTCAGCATCGCGACGGGCGGAACTGCCATCCCGTTCCTGGCTGGTATTGGTTTTGCAGCGTTGCTCGGTATTACTATAGTTAGTGGAGTTGCCACTGTTGTTGCATTATCTGCAAATCTCTATACCTTATGGCATGGCTTCAAACATAAACCGATTGCAGATGCGATGAAGGGAGTTAGGGATAAAGGTAAGGAAGAAGTTGCCGTTGCCCCGGCGTTCGCCGGGACGACGATGTTTCGGACGACGATTCGTTAAGTCGACTCCACTTCCTTCATGCTCAAACGGATGCGGCCTTGACGGTCGATTTCGAGTACTTTCACTCGCACCACCTGACCTTCTGACAATTTGTCAGTGACATTCGCAATACGTTCGTTAGCGATTTGTGAAATGTGCACCAGGCCTTGTTTGCCCGGCAGAATAGCAACGAATGCGCCGAAGTCAGCCAATTTCACTACGGTACCTTCGTACACGCTGCCAACCACCACATCAGCGGTTAAACGCTCAATACGGCGTACCGCTTCTTCACAAGCAGCCAAATCAGCAGCAGCCACTTTTACCTGACCATCATCGCTGATATCAATCACGGTACCAGTTTCTTCGGTCAGCGCACGAATAGTCGCGCCACCTTTACCGATGACTTCACGAATTTTGTCGGTAGGAACGCGCATGGTCAAAATACGTGGCGCGTAAGCAGACATTTGTGTACGTGGCGCGCTCAGCGTCTGGTTCATAATGCCTAGAATATGCATGCGGCCATCACGAGCTTGATCCAACGCCTGACGCATAATCGTTTCATTGATGCCATCAATCTTGATATCCATTTGCAGCGCGGTCACACCATTTGTGGTACCCGCTACTTTGAAATCCATGTCGCCGAGATGGTCTTCATCACCCAGAATATCAGTCAACACAGCGAATTGATCACCTTCTTTCACCAAACCCATCGCCACACCCGCAACATGCGATTTGATTGGCACGCCAGCATCCATTAACGCCATACTGGTGCCGCAAACAGTCGCCATGGAGCTGGAACCATTGGATTCGGTAATTTCGGAAACTACTCGCAATACATAAGAAAAATCTTTTTGTTCAGGCAATACAGCAACAATAGCGCGTTTCGCCAAATTACCGTGACCAATTTCACGACGCTTCGGGCTGCCAACCATGCCAGTTTCACCCACAGAATACGGTGGGAAGTTGTAATGCAGCATGAAATTTTCTTTACGTTCGCCTTCGAGCGCGTCGATGGTTTGCGCGTCACGTTCGGTGCCAAGTGTTGCAACCACAATCGCCTGCGTTTCACCGCGTGTGAAAAGCGCTGAACCGTGTGTACGTGGCAATAGGCTTGTCTGAATAGCAATAGGACGAACGGTTTTGGTGTCACGACCATCAATACGTGGCTGACCTTGCAAGATACGGCCACGCACAATTTTACTTTCCAGATTGCTCAGAATGGTTTTTGTTTCGGCTTCAAGCGCTGCTTCATCTTGTTTGCCCGCGTTATCGCTTAGCATTTGCTCCACAACACGGTCATAAACATCATTCACCGCATTCTGACGTTCTACCTTGTCTTTTACTTGATAGGCCGCTTCAATGCCCGCTTTGGCTAATTCGGTCACGCGCGCTTCAATTTCAGAATTGATGGGTGGCGGGGTCCAGTCACTGGTTTCCGCACCCGCTTCCGCCGCCAATTCTTTAATGGCTTTAATCGCGGTTTGCATTTCTTTGTGCGCGAACATCACTGCGCCCAACATCACTGCTTCGGGTAATTCTTTCGCTTCGGATTCCACCATCAGCACAGCGGTTTCTGTACCTGCTACCACCATATCCAGTTGGGAGTTCTCCAACTGAGCATTGGTTGGGTTTAATGCGTATTGGCCGTCGATATAACCCACGCGCGCACCAGCTAATACGCTGGTTGCTGGCAAACCAGCCACCGCGACAGCTGCCGCCGCGCCTAACATCGCCGGAATATCGGAATTGATATCTGGATTGGCGGAAAGCACCGTTGCGATAACCTGTGTTT
>DAIDIB010000009.1 GCA_027459575.1 Gammaproteobacteria bacterium
ACCCGGGAGTAGGGTGGGGTCGAAACGAAGCATCGTTCCCGGGTGCAAAAAACGCACCCGGGCTACATGAGACTTTATGAAACTTGATGAAGAATTATTGCTTGCATATATACTCGGCGTTGATCGTGTTTATCTGCGAGCGCACAATCCTGTCTTAACCGCGGAGCAGCAATCACTATTCGATGCGTTGCTCGCACGTCGCGAAGCAGGCGAACCCCTTGCTTACCTCACCGGCAAAAAAGAATTTTGGTCGATGGAACTTGAAGTAACACCAGACACCTTAATTCCGCGACCAGAAACCGAATGTTTAGTTGAAACCGCGTTGCAACTTTTAGGCAATGAAAATTACAAAGTCGTTGATCTTGGCACCGGCAGCGGCGCGATCGCGCTTGCATTAGCAAGTGAGCGTTCTAACTGGCAAGTATTCGCCACCGACATCAGCGAAAACGCACTGCGTGTTGCCAGCAAAAACGCACAGCGATTTAAGTTAGCCAATATTTCTTTTCATCACGGTAATTGGTGTACTGCCCTGCCTTGCAATGACTTTAACCTCATTGCCGCCAATCCGCCTTACATCAGTGAGCAGGAGTGGCCAGCGTACGAAGCCGGTTTGCGCTTTGAGCCGCGCCATGCCCTGCTTGCAGACGATGAAGGTTTGGCTGCGATCAGACAAATTGCAATAGAAGCCAATGCTTATCTACAGCCAGGCGGTTTTCTGGTGATGGAGCATGGTTTCAGGCAGGCCGAAGCAGTGAGGCAAATACTTGCTGCAAATGGATACATAAATATTCATTCTGTAGTAGATTTGTCTGGAAATCAACGAGTTAGCTATGGACAAGAAGGAAATTAAGGATACCATAGTAACAAGGGAAAACATGGACTACAATTAATCTCAGGGTAGGAGAAATGATTATGGCAACTAAAGACAAAGACATTTTGGAACCCAGCCTGGAAATTCTGGGAATTGCTCCGTACAAACCGAAAAAAACGGAAGAGTACATGAGCAGCAAGATGCAAGATCACTTTAGGGATATCTTGATGGCGCTCAGACAACGCCTTCTGGAGGGCGGGGATAAGATTGTAACCCACATGAAAGAAGACGCCGTCAACTATGCCGACCCCAATGATCGAGCCAGCCAGGAAGAAGATTTCCGCCTTGAATTACGTGCGCGTGACCGTGAGCGTAAGTTATTGAAAAAGATTGAAGAATCCCTCGAATTGGTGAGAGAGCGCGATTACGGCTACTGCGAAGTCTGCGGTGTCGAGATCGGGTTGCGCCGCTTGGAAGCGCGTCCAACAGCAACCTTATGTATAGACTGCAAAACCCTGGATGAGATTAAAGAAAAGCAGCAAAAACAGGAAGAAGAGTTTTAAAATTGTTCACCCGGAGCCACCTGCCAGGTTGAAATATCAATTATAATAAGAAGGATGGGTTGTTAAAGGGGTATGAAGGCCATGGCAGCACCGCAACAGGGTGGTGGTCAACCAGATAATTCCGCCGGTATCTTATGGGGCATTGCCGCCATTTTCGCAGTGCTTGGCGGTATATGGTTTGCATTTAAGACACAAATCGTTAGCGGCTACCTGTGGGTAAAGCTTTTTGAAGTTAATATCATTAGCAGTTTTTCATCAAGCGTTTATCTGTCACAATTGAAAACCGCCATACAGGCCGCGCTCGCGGTGCCACAAAATGTGAGTTTCCATGACTTAATCCTGATAGGTTCAGGCGTAGGTAGCTGGCTACGCATTCCATTCGCGGCGATACTTCTACTGCTCGCGTTTTTTGTTTATCAAAGTAATACCGCGCGCACTTATCGTAATACGTATCAGATGAAAGATCTCGCGAAGCTGGAAAAAACCAACTGGCCACAAATTACACCCGTCGTGGGACTCGATCTACTTAAAACAGATATTGACACCGGCCCATGGGCGATGGCGATGACACCCATGCAATTTTGCAAACGCCATAAAATATTAGATGAAGTGCGAGTGCGCCGCACCGAAGGCATGAGCCGCAAAGATTGGGACCGAGTCGATGTCGTGTTGAAACGTGGTTATGCGAATAAATTATTCGCTTTGCAACTCGGGCCATTGTGGATGGGTAGCAATCGCATACCGGAATATATGCGCGCGCTATTCGCGGCGTTTGCAGCGCGCATCAACGCAGACAGCAAACCAGCGGAAAAATTATTGCATCAATTGGCCGCTACTTCGACGACGAAACTAAACACCAGCGGAACCAATGAATTAATCAGAAAGCATGAAAACACCAAGCTGGTGCAGGAAATTGTACAGAAACACGCTTATGTTTATACCGTCATGGCAGCTATGTTACAGGCGGCACGAGAGGATGGCGTGCAAGCGTCGGCAGATTTTTTATGGCTGAAGCCAGTTGATAGGCGATTGTGGTACATCTTGAATGTAGTCGGCAGGCAAACACCATTTGTAGAGGTCGCTGGCATTTACGCGCACTGGGTCGCGGAAAATGAAGCGGGTAGAAAGTTGTTAGTGCCGATGATTGACCAGGCGACGAATGCGCTTGAGTTAGCGTTGAAGGATATTGTTTACAAGCCGGATGAGAAATAAATATGAAACTACGCGGTCTTGAAGAACAACACGAACTATCACCCCAGCTACTGCTGCGCGACACGCGCACGCTGGGTATGAAGATTGTTGATTTTTTCAAAGATCCTATCAATAGCGCCATTTTAATGTTTTCACTCGCAGCGACGGCTTTTATACTGACGCCACTAACAGAAGTCGTTACCTTCATCGGCTTGCTGATTTTTCTTTACGCTTACACCCGCCAATCAAAATTACCTTTTAGAATGCCGTTGCGTTCCAAAGCGCTTGATCACAACGATCCTTTGCCTGGCTCTAATAAACCACGCGTGGCGCGAGGCATTTCATTCTTCGGCAATGATCGCATCACTAACGATGAGTTGTGGTTTAACAACGATGACATGCGCACACACACACTTATCTTCGGTTCTACCGGTTCTGGTAAAACAGTCGCGTTAACCTCACTCGCTTATAACGCCTTAATACAGGGCAGCGGATTTTTATATGTAGACGGCAAAGGTGACAATACTCTTTTTGCCAGCGTGTTTTCCATGTGCCGCACCATGGGACGCGAAGACGATTTATTGCTGATTAACTTCATGACCGGCGCGCGCGACGTCGTCGGTGCGCAGGAAAAACGCCTGTCGAATACCATGAATCCTTTCTGTAATGGTTCGTCCAGCATGTTGTCACAGCTGGTGATCAGCTTGATGGATTCCGGCACACAAAGCTCGGATGGCGATATGTGGAAAGGCCGCGCCATGGTGTTTGTGGAAGCCTTGATGAAAATTCTGGTACACATGCGTGATAAAGGCAAGTTGTTGCTGGATGCCAATACCATTCGTAATTATTTTGAATTGCCACGGCTGGAAGCGATTGTAGTTGATAAAATGTTTCCACGTGATAATCAGGAACCCGTCAGTCTGGCCGATGTGCCTGAGTTGGTGCTTGAGCCTATCACCAACTATCTCATCAACTTGCCAGGTTATGATCGTTCCAAAAAAGGCAAGCAAAGTTCATCGACTTATGAACAGCATGGCTTTATCACCATGCAATTAACACGCGTGTTCGGTTCGCTTGCGGATACCTATGGGCACATCATCCGTACCAATCTCGCTGAGGTTGACTTGAAAGACGTTGTGTTAAATCGTCGTATTCTCGTCGTGTTATTGCCCGCATTAGAAAAATCACCAGACGAATTGGCTAACCTGGGCAAAGTTATTATCTCATCACTTAAAGCCATGATGGCGGCGGGTTTAGGCGAGGCTGTGGAAGGTAGTTATCGCGAAGTCATTGGTCGCAAACCCACGACAGCCAATACGCCTTACATGTGCATTCTCGATGAATATGGTTACTACGCGGTAAAAGGTTTTGCTGTGGTGCCAGCACAGGCACGTTCATTAGGGTTCTCTGTTATTTTTGCCGGCCAGGATTTACCAGCGTTCCAGAAAGCATCTAAAGAAGAAGCGGCGTCCATCGGCGCGAACACCAACATTAAAATTTGTATGAAACTGGAAGACCCGCAGGAAACCTGGGAATTCTTCCATAAAACAGCCGGTGAATCGTATGTGACAAAAGTGGACTCCTTCCAGACCAACGCCGGCAGTCTTTTGAATAACTACATGGATAGTCGCAGTGCCTCTTCAGAAAAACGTCAGCGCGTCGATCTTCTGGATTTAAAAGAACAACGCGAAGGTGAAGCGCATATCTTCTTCAAATCCAAAATTGTGCGCGCCAAAATGTTTTTTGCTAACCCCAAGCCTGCGGAAAAAATGCGTCTTAATCACTTCCTCAAAGTGGAGCCGCCGCTTAATCGCGTGCTCATTGATCTGGAAAATCGTCTGGCAGGCCTGCATGAAGCCATGCAGTCTGGCGAGCCGTTATCCGTGCCACAAGATGAAGGCGAAGAACTGCAGATTATCTGCGACTCGATTGCCTCATTACAAAACGTTAATCCAATTGAGCGTTCCCTGTCCGCCTTGATGGCGTATCATAATCGCAACAACGTAGAAGAAGGCGAGGTGAGCGCGGAAGCTATTGCAGAAGAAGAATCGGTGCAAGCTGGCGATGGCAAGCTGAATATCTTTAGCAAAGTTTCACTGAGCGATCCGGTCAAGGCGATGGTAGGCGATGGTTTTGATGTCTTCAGTATGCCGCTCATCAATCGATCTTTCTCTAAAGATAATATCGAATTACTCGAACGTTTGCTGGGTCGTCCATCTTCGCAAGCCAACCCAATGACGCAGGAAATTATCAAAGATATGCTGCAGGCTACCGATTATCCTCCCCCTGTTGAAGGGCTGCTGCTACCAAGTGAAGAGGTTGTGGCGATCGCCAATAAGTTGTGCGATTATGTAAAGTCTATTGGTGAAAGCGGAAGGGGATAAATAACTCGTGTTTCGCGTGTTGGTTCTCATCGCTACTATCCTACTTTACGGTTGCGCAACATCGCCCGCGTCGCGCACTGCCGCGTCAAATGTGGACATAGGCGTTCAAAATGCTAAAAATTTATCTAGCGATATGACACAAAATAATAGTCTCTCGCAGTCTTATCAAAATACTTCTCAAGCTACCAAAGGCGCGATCTTGGGCGGTGCGGCGGGTGCGGTGACGGGTTCGTTTGTGTCGGGTGTTGGTGCGGTGGTGGGTACCGCCGGTGGTGCTATTTTGGGCGCGAGCTATGGCGCTTATATTGATTCTATTAGCACCTTGTCAGATCGATTAGAAAATCGTGGTGTCACGGTCGTTGAGTTGGGTGACCAGATTCTCATAGTGATACCTTCTTCAGCCTTGTTTACTTACATGTCTGGCGAATTACAACCGCAAGCTAACTCCACCCTGGATCTGGTTGCCCAGTACATTAATAAATATCCTAACACCTTGGTTAAAGTGTCCGGTTATACTAATGATACTGGCTCAAGTCGCGTGGACCTTGCGTTGTCGCAGCAGCAAGCGGCAACGGTCGCGAAAACATTACAGGCATATAAGCTCAACACCCGTGTGTTATACGCGCAAGGTTACGGCGGCACCAATCTGGTCGAGCGAAACTCGCTGGATTGGGATCATAGCGCGAATTACCGCATAGAGATTACCCTGGAGAAATTACCTGTTAAAGAAGATTGGAGTTAGACTGGGAGCGCAAAATAATGATAGGACGCTGGTACGAAATTCCCCGTTTGCAAAGTGATTTTTACCGCGATGCTTATCGCAAAACTTTGCGTTATATTTATATGTGTATGTTAGTCATTTATTTTTTGCTGGTGGCGATTATTTACTACACTTTATCGCAGCCCAAACAGGAATATTACGCCAATACCACCAGTGGCGTGATTTTGCCTATGCAGAGACAATAGGATCAGACGATGGCGCTGGATCAAGTCAAACAGGAAGTATTATGGCGCAGTAATGGCTTTTATCGCGAGCATTACCATCGCGTCATTGTGATTCTGATGATCGTGTTTTTCTGCACGGTGGGTTGCGTGGCTTTTTTACTGTATCAATTAAAGCATCGTCCTTTGCCGAAATTTATGGCGGTGTTTGACAATCAGCAAATGATATTGACGCCTTTCGACAAACCTAATTTGCTGCCCGATACCATCATTCGCTGGGCCAGTAAAGCGGCGACAGCGGCTTACACTTTTGATTTTGTTAATTACAACTCTCAAATTAATGCAGTCAGACCGTATTTCACCGAGGCGGGCTGGATCGATTATAAAAATTCAGTCGCTGGGTTAATCAACACTATCGTGCAAACGCAGATTTTTGTTTATGGCGTTATTTCTGGCACACCGGTCATTTCCAATCAGGGTGTCCTTCCCGAGAAAGGGTATGTGTGGCGCGTGCAAATTCCTTTTCTGGTGACTTATCAGGCCAACGGCCCCATGGTGAAGAAAAGGTTTTTAGTGATACTGTCTATTGTACAGGTGCCAACCAGCGTGAATCCGCAAGGCATCGGAATCGATCAATTTTTAATGGTGGAACCATCAGGATTATGACGCAGAGCGCGATAGAGGCAGTGATTACCCGAAATTTATTTTATCGCCGTTTGCATTACTATGCGCTTGCGGTGTTATTGATTGCGATAATTGTCATTGGCATCATGATCAGCGTGCTTTTCTACATTACGCGTAATTCGACTCACCCGCTTTATTTCGCCACTGATAACGTGGGTCGTTTAATTAAAATTGTTCCTGTCTCACAACCCAACATGAGCGATGATGATGTCATTGCCTGGGTGATAGAAGCGGTACAGGCTGCATATTCCTACGATTATGTGAATTATCGCGCTCAATTACAGTCCGCGCAGAAATATTTTACTGAGTATGGCTGGAATAATTACATGGCAGCGTTAAAGGCTTCCAATAATCTGGTGGCGCTCACCCAGACTAAACTGGTTTTTGATGCTCACGTGGTAGAGAAGCCGGTTGTTATAAAGAGAGGAATCATACCATCGATGAACACATTTGCCTGGCGCATTCAAATGCCATTGTTAATTAGTTATAAAAAGCCACCTTACGCTGATAGCATTAACAACTCTATTTTTGTTACCGTTGTTGTGCGTAGACAGCCCATATTGCAGAGTTACAAGGGTCTTGGTATCGTGCAGATGATTGCTCAGAGTGCGAATGTGCCCGTGGCTGCGCCACCACTGCCAGCGGTCTCTACCACCCCTACCTAAATTAGTATAAACTCAATAACCAAGCATGCATTTGAAGGGACATGGCGGATAACATGGCGGATAACGAGTTAGAGATTGCCGGTTTGCGCGATGATTATTACCGCGATAGTTTTGGCAGGCTGGTGTTTATCATGGCTGGCATGGTGTTTGCTATTGCATTGTTGCTGGCGACCTCGTTTTATCTGTATTTAAGTGAACCACCGCCTGTTACTTTTTCCGTTTATAAGGAATGGCGTGTGCAGCCGGATGTGCCATTAGATCAACCTTATCTTGCCCGGCCTGAATTGCTGCAATGGGTGAGTGACACTTTGCGCAAAGTATTCCATTTTGATTTTATTCACTACAATCACCAGCTCAATGAAGCGTTGAGCTATTTCACCAATGATGGCAAACAGGTTTTACAAGACCAATTGAAAATTTACGCCAACGCTGATGATATACAAACTAACAAAATGTTCATCAATAGTACGCCCGAGAGTGCGCCCGTCATCGCGCCTACTGTTACAAGCCCAGAAGGTATATTGTCGGGAAGATATGCGTGGTGGGTGCAAGTGCCAATCACGATAGATTATATTGGTAATAATGGTCATTCTAGTAAAACGTTGACGCTGCAGGTATTGGTGGTAAGAGTGCCAACGCTTAATAACTTGATGGGTGTTGCCATTGATAACCTTATTGTTGTGCAGCCCGGCGTGAAAGCTGGAGGGTAAGAAATGAGAATGGGCGTAACAATTTTTACTCTGATGGCATTGGTTGCCAGCGGTGTGTCGTCAGTCGCAATAGCTGCTGATGAGTCTACTTCTCCTCCGCCATTTTTTGCACCTTCATCTACGTCTCCGGCGTCACAAGCAAAACCAGATAACAATGCGCTATCAGCCTTTACATCTCCGCAACCATCGTCATCACCGCCGCCACCTTTGTCTACCCCCCACGGGCCACCGACCTTTGAACAAGGCCAACAGCTGATGCTCGACACCGCGCCAGCATCTAAAATTCCACGACCATCGGAAACTGGCGCGGCGTTCGATGCTCTGTTACAACAAAATATCCCGTTGACGCCTAAAGAAGTGGTGAGGTTGCATCAGGAAGTAGATATTTCCCAACGCGCGGCGGCTATCCCCGCGAATATCCCGCCCAAACCCGTTTCTACCACATTAATGGTTAATCTCGCTCCGGGCACCACGCCACCGGCCGTGCGTTTGGCGCAAGGTTATGTGTCGGCATTGATGTTCATCGATTCAACCGGCTCTCCTTGGCCAGTGGCGTCTTTCGATATTGGGAATCCCAAGGCGGTTAATATTCAGTGGGATGGAAAAAGTAACATCATTTTAATACAGGCGGTCGCACCCTACCTGTCTGGCGATATTGTGGTACGATTGGTGGGATTGCCAACGCCGATTACGCTGGAATTAGTGTCGGGACAGCGCGTGGTCGATTATCGCGTGGATTTGCATGTTTCTGGTATTGGCCCAAACACTAAAGATTTACCAGTGGGAACTAATTTACCAGCTAGCGCCAATCAGTTACTGCTTGGCATACTGGATGGTGTGGCACCCGCGGGTGCCAGATTATTGACAGTACGTGGCGGTGACGCACAAGCATGGCTGCTAGGGCAAACTATTTATATGCGTACCCGCATGACAGTTTTGTCGCCCGGGTGGACGGGTAAAATGGTGAGTCCAGATGGAATGATCGCCTATGAATTACCGCGAGCTTCCTCCGTGTTGATTTCGCGCTATGGTGAGCCAGTTGAGATGAAAATAGAGGGACTTTGATGGCGCTGGATTTGTCCAAATTAAATATCTTTAGCAGGCTAGACGCGCGCTCGCGCGTATTTGTTTTACTGGTTGGCGTGGCTGGCGTTGTTTTAGTTATTTATCTCATCACAAAATATTTTGTTGGTGCTGGCGGTGCGCTAGGTCCTTCAGCGGTGGCCAATGCGCCGGCTGGTTTGCAATCCGTACCGGGCATCTCACAATCAGCGATGTATAACAAAGCGATTGAGCAGGCCAATCAGCAGCGTGTACAACAGGCGCAAGTGAGTGGCGGGAGTTCTGTGCCAACTGTGATCAATATGCCGCAAGTGTCTGGTGAGGGCCAGTGTGTTATTTGTAGTGAGCAAAACGTTAATGTAAAAGACACGCTGGATAGTTGGGTGCAAAGTGGCAAGATTACACCTGAGACTGCAAAAATTTTGAGTGCGCTCGCGGCGCAAAACGTATCGCCGAATGAGTTTGCCGCGAAGTTAAATGAATTGGTCGCTCAAGGCAAGATCACGCCGGAGCAGGCGCGAATTTTGCTTGATCAATATAAAAAGCAACATGCCAATGCTCTGGCGCAAGAAAGCGCGAAAGTAATGGACGACCTGATTAAAAAAGGTCAGTTGCCACTGGATGCCGCCAATGAATTATTAGCATTGCAGAAACAGGGTGTGTCAACCACAGACTATGCGGCGAAGTTACAAGAATTAGTGGCGGAAGGTAAAATCTCACCAGCGACGGCGCAAAAATTATTAGCTCAATACACTCAGCAAATGGCAAAAGAACAAACCGCGGCGGGAATTGCCGCTATCAGACAAATGGCCGCGTCAGGTCAGCTCACACCCGATACCGCGAAAGAGTTGATTGATCTTCAGAATCGCAACGTCCCAGTCGATGAATACAAGCAAGCGCTTGATCGTCTGGTCGCGGAAGGCAAAATCACACCCGCTGTCGCCAAAAAACTGCTGGAAGACTATCAAAAACAGAAAGGCGCGATTGGGCCTAACGCTACCGCAAACGCGATGCTGAAAAAAGCGGAAGACGCGGCTTATGGAGAAATAAATGATTTAATGAAAGCAGGGAAAATGACGCCTGAAGTTGGCGCGCAATTGACAGCTCTGCTACAGAAAGATGTTTCGTTGAATGAGTATCATCAACAGTTGATGGCGCTGGTGCAACAAAACAAATTGAGTCCAGATATCGCCAAGCTCAAGTACGATGACTATGTCACGGTAAAAGGCTTGCGTGATGCCGCTATACAACTTGCCAAGTTACAGGGAAATAATGTTTCAGCGGCGGATTATGAAGCGGCGCTGAAAGCATTGGTGCAAAAAGGCGCTATTACACCTGAGCAGGCGGCGGAGCTGATGCAGGAATATCAGGCGGTAAAAGCACAAGCAGTCACGCCAATAGCGGCTGCAGGTGCTCCGGCAACGGAAGCGTTTGCTCAGTTACAGGCACGTCTGCAGCAGGGCGCTGCGGCAAATCAAAACCAGCCGACTACAGCTACGCCAGAAGAATTTGCCGCGTCACAAGTGCAAGCACAGCAAGTAACGGCACAGGATGAAGAGCAAAAAATCCAAACCCTCATGGGGCAGATGTCTGGTCAGGCGCAGCAATTAGTTACCTCCTGGCAGACTGTGCCGATGGTGCATAAAGAAGGTGATTACGCGACTGAAAAAGAAAAAGCGAAAGCCGCTGCTAACGCTGCGGCAGTGGGTGCTTCTGGCGAAGCTAAAAACGCCGCTGCCAGTATAGGAACTGCGCCTTCTCTTATTAAAGCTGGCACCATTATATTTGCTGTTCTCGATACCGCTGTTAATAGCGATTACCCAGATAGCCCGGTGATGGCAACTATCGTGGATGGCAAGTATAAAGGGGCAAAACTGCTAGGAAAACTCCAAACGACCAAAGGGGTCTCAGGTCAGCTGGATCGTGTCATGCTTAACTTTACGCTGATGAATATGGATGTATGGCCGAAATCCAAAGGGGTTACCGCCTATGCTATTGATCCAGACACAGCCAGGACGGTATTGGCCAGTAACGTAAACTACCATTATCTTCAACGGTTTGGCGCGATTATGGCCACCTCGTTTGTGCAAGGATATGCTAACGCGATTGCTTCTTCGGCCTCTACGACGACGACAGGTATATTCGGTACCAGCACCACCCACCCGTCATTAAGCCCTTCCCAAAAGATGGCGACCGCTATCGGCCAGATTGGTACGGCACTGGGCAACGTTACCCAAAACTATACGAATATCCCCCCTACGGTAAAGGTGGATTCTGGCGTGGGTCTGGGTATACTATTTATGACAGATGTAACTTAAGGATTTCATGGGCTATTATATAGAACAGGGCCGCGCGTGTCTTTTAAGGTTAGGTTAATGCCAGGGAAGTATCATGAAGTAGATGCACTATACTTAATATATGTAAGATATAGTGGAGGGCAGAAATGCTAAATGATCGGGACGAACAACATTACGACCATGAGGAAAGTGAATACCACTTTTCTGATGATGATGTTAGTTACGAGGTGGAAACAGAAGCCTCGAAGCCCGCTGCCGCGCCCGAGCCTGAAAAAAAGAATCCATTAGCTGGTCTTAATAAATCCAGACGAATGATCATCAGTCTGGTGGTTTTTCTCGGTTTAGTTTTTGTCGTTTATAAAATGGTATCGCCGGGTAACACTGTGCCACCGACCGACATAAGTCCTGTTGCCACTAACGCTCCGCAACCGGTTGCTTCTGAAATGGCGCCTCCGCCTATTCCGCATACAGTGCAAGCCTCGGCACCTGCACCTATTCCGCATACAGTGCAAGCCTCGGCACCTGCACCTTCGTCTGTGGCTTCGACGACACCCGTTGCGCCTGCATCTGCACCTGTTACTTCGGCACCACAAGTTGCGGCTGCAGCGCCACAAGCTGCTCCAGTGCAAGCTCCGGTTTCAGCAGTCGCTCCAACACAAGCTGCAGTGCCTGCTACGACAACGACCACTACTACTGTGACCACACCGACGCCGTCACCTGCGCCAGCACAGCCTGTCACGCAAGCAATGCAACCAACTACGCCTTCGCCTATCGCTCCGGCGCCACAAGCCGCGCCTACGGCCCCGATGCCGCCAACGTCTGTTGCGACAGTGCCAGCAGTAATGCCAGCGATGCCGACGGCTGCGCCAGCACCACAACAACCACTGCCGCCTGTCGCCACCACTGTAGTAACCTCACCAGCAGTTACACCATCAAATTCTGATGCGGCCATCGCTGCCCTGATAGCCAGTAATGAAAAACTGATGAATCAGATGCAAGCCGCCTATTCACAAAAAGTAAGTGACTTCAACAATCAGAACAGAGCCGTGCAAGATCAAATGCAAGCGCTCAGTTCGCGTGTTGCGGGTCTTGAATCGCAATTGAGTCAATTGACCCAGGCGTTAACACGACAAAGCGGTATGGCGGGTGCGGGCCCAACGAGCCTTAATGTGGTGCCGGCGCAACAACCGCCACCGCCAATTATGGAACCGCCACCAAGAATTCGTTACAGCGTTCAAGCAATCATTCCAGGGCGTGCGTGGCTTAAATCAGATAATGGTGAAACGCTCACGGTAGCCGAGGGTGATAATATAAGAGAGCTTGGCCGTGTAACAAAGATTGATCCTTACGACGGTGTGGTAGAGGTAAACACAGGAAGTAAAACCGTCTCAATTTCCTATGGAAGCGGTGGATAAACGTCAAACACGAGGTGACTGTTATGCTTCCTGCCCAATTAAAATATAAAACCATTAAATGCTGGACAACGGCGCTGATTATCTTTAACTCATTATTCTATTTATTACCTGCTTATGCTGCGATTAGCTCGGTCACCAGTTACACTGCGGCGGACATGATTGAAAATATCGCATTACAAATACCCAGCGTCATGCACCTGGTGACGGCGCTTGGCTATGTGATAGGTATTGTGTTCATTTTTACGGGCGTCATGAAGTTAAAGCATGTCGGGGAAATGCGCACTATGATGTCGCAGGAGCATGGGGTCAAAGGGCCCATGGTCTATATCGCTGTTGGCGCGGCGTTAATCTACCTGCCTTCTACTGTGCAAGTAGGTTTAAGCACCTTCTGGACTCAGCCTAATCCTTATGGCTATGTGGTACAAGGCGACCAATGGACACAGCTTGTCGGTACCTGTCTGATGGTTATACAGCTCTTTGGTGTGATAGCGTTAATTCGTGGGCTGGTGATGTTAGGGCATCTGGGCAGTGGCCACGGCGGTCATCAGGGTGGTCTTGGCAAAGCGGTCACTCATATCATTGGTGGTCTTTTTTGCATAAATATCTATCAATTTGTGCAGGTAGTTATGTTAACATTAGGGATTCAGTCACCAATTTAGGATTTGACATTAATTAAGGAGAACGTGATGAAGAAAGTAACAATGGCGGTGTTGTCACTGGCTTGCATGGCAGTTGGAACAGTGGCGTTAGCAGCAGGATCAACTACACCATCGGGTATTGCGTCTGTCGCGACAACGGCAACAAGCAACCTGAGGGCTGTGGCGCAATTAATCACCGCCGCGTCCTATGTCGCTGGTATGGCATTCGCTGTAGGTGCAATCGTAAAATTCAAGGCACACAAAGACAATCCATCACAAATTCCAATCGGCACACCGATCGCATTATTATTTGTTGGCGCGGCGTTAATTTTCGCTCCATCGGTATTTAATGTTGCGGGTTCTACTTTGTTTGGCCCTGGAAAAACGAAAGGCGGCATATCTGGTATAGCATCATTCTAAGTAAATGATATGCATGAACTTCAACTGGCAGTGAACTTGACGGGATGGCGAATTTTCGTCAGACGTAAAGCAGACAAAGCCTTCCTGCCAGTTGCCAAGCGTGTCTATCAACGCGATGCTTACACTTGCCAATACTGCGGCTTCCAGGCGCAGGATTATCAAGAGGTTGTTAACCTCGACGGTAATTATGCCAACAACAAAATGGAAAATTTAATCACCGCATGCTGCTTCTGCGTGCAGTGTTTATTTTTACAGGCAGTCGGCATGGATGAGATGAGCGGTGGGCAAGTAATTTTCATGCCCGAGATGAGTCAGTCAGACCTTAATAGTTTTGCTCACGTGTTGTTTTGCGCCATGGGTAATAGCACGGCTTATCAGGAAACGGCGCAATCCATCTATCGCAGTTTGAAATTTCGTAGTCAGATCATCGAGCACAAGTTTGGCGCGGGCACCAGTAACCCATCCATACTTGGACAAATGATCATTGAGTATCAGGCGCAAATGCCCGACAAGAAGGTCGAGATTTTGAAAGACATGCGTTTACTGCCATCTCATGTTAAATTTAAAGTGCAATTAGACGCGTGGGCAGCGGAAGCGATGCGACAGTTAGGCGAAGAGAAAGAGGCGGAACAAGTGAAAGGATAGAGTGATGCATAATCGCAGCTTCATGGATCCTATATTAGATGGCATAGACTCCATCTTGTCATGGTTTAGTACCGAACTAAAGCAAACCACCGAATCCTATTGTGATATTGAGACAGCTGATGATACTTACACGCTGGTGGCGCGTGATGGCTCGCTGGTGTCTGTGATCCGCGTGTTTGGTGTGACCAAGTTAGTGGGTCAGGAAGAATTTGATATGCTCCATACGGGTATTACGCAAAGTTTGCAGGCGACTTTGAAACGCCCGGGCCATGCGGTGCAAGTGTATTTTAGTTATGACCGGGAAGCGGTAAAACCAGAAATCGAAGAAATCCTTTCTCCCGCGCGCGCGACGGCAAAACGACTTAATCTGGAGCTCGACGATCTTTTTGATGAGCGCATCAATTATATTTCGCGTTTTTGCGCGCACGAAGAATTATATCTTGTGTTGTGGACGAAGCCTTATTCGCTGACGGGTGAACAGCTAAAACGCGCCATGAAAGATAAATTGAATTTCATTCGCGAAAAGGAAATTCCCCCCTTTAAAAACGGTCAAAATTTAATTGCCGCCATACCTGATTTGCGTGAAGCGCATAATTCATTTGTGCGATCTGTGGTGACCGATTGCAACGCGCTCAGTCTTTATTGCGCGATGCTGGAAGTGCATGACGCGGTACATGCCATGCGTTTTTCCGCCGAGCCGGATTTTACCAGTCACGATTGGCGTCCCTCATTACCTGGCGATAAAATTCCCGAACGTGAAGCTAGCACGCGAGCAGGTGAAATGTCGGGCGTGATGTATCCACCAGTCTCCAGACAAATTTTTCCGCGCGATGCCATGACTCTTGATTTGCGTACCATTCGCGCTGGCGACCGAATTTATACGCCGATTTTTATTGATTTGTTTCCGCAAGACTTAAAAACATTCATAGCGTTATTTGCCCGTACGCTGCCAACCCGTGTGCCATGGCGCATATCATTCCTTATCCAGAGTGATGGTTTGAGTAATATTGGATTTAAATCTGGCATGGCTGCCGTATTAAGTTTCGCGTCTGCGCAAAACGCGCTATTGCATGACTCTATTCAGATGTTGCGTCAAACGGAAGTAAACACAGACGAAGCGATTGTTAAATTGCAGGTGAGTCTTGCCACCTGGGCGCCGGAAGGCAATATTCGCTTGCTGCGCACACGCACGGCGGAGCTTGCCAAAGCGGTGCAAGGTTGGGGAAGTTGCGAAGTGTCTGAAGTGTGTGGCGATGTATTCGCCGGTCTCGCTTCAAGCATTCTGGGTTATACGGTGAATAGCGTTGCCACACCGTCTATCGCGCCGCTTAGTGATGTGGTTTATATGCTGCCGTTCACGCGTCCCGCCTCAGCGTGGGAATATGGCGCGATGTTGTTACGCTCGCCGGATGGCAAGCCCTGGCCTTATCAGCCAGGTTCGTCGGAACAAACCACCTGGATTGATTTGCTTTATGCACGTCCTGGTTCCGGTAAGTCGGTATTATCTAACGCCATCAATCTGGCGCTGTGCTTGTCGGGCGGTATAACGCGTTTACCGCGCATCGCCATTATTGATATTGGTCCTTCCAGTAGCGGATTGATTTCCTTGCTGAAGGAAGCGCTGCCACCAGAACAAAGGCACTATGTCGCTTATCATCGCCTGCGCATGACGCCTGATTTCGCTATTAATCCTTTTGATACACAGTTGGGCTGCCGTTATCCCTCGCCGCAAGATCGTGGCTTTTTAGTTAACTTCATCACACTGCTGGCCACGCCGCTTGGCAGTGAGCGTCCGTACGATGGTATTTCCGACATGGCGGGCTTGATCGTCGATGAAATGTATAAGTATCTGGCTGACGATGCCAAAGCGCATCCTTATACGCAAGGCATTGAACCTATCGTCGATGACATTCTTTCTGAAATTGGTTTTGTGTTCGATGAAAAAACCACGTGGTGGGAAGTCACAGACGCGCTGTTCTTGGCGGGCTTCCAGCATGAAGCGACTTTATCGCAACGTTATGCGATGCCGTTGCTGGCGGACGCCGCGTCTATCTGCCGTACGCAAGTGGTGGAAGATTTGTATGGCCAGGTCAAAGCGCCAACCGGTGAGCCATTGATTCAAGCGTTTAGCCGTATGATTTCGAGCGCCGTGCGTGAATATTCAATTTTATCCAGTGTCACCAAGTTTGATATCGGTGATTCGCGTATCGTGTCACTTGATCTCGACGAAGTCGCTAAGAGTGGCGGAGACGCCGCGGAACGACAAACAGCCGTCATGTATATGTTGGCGCGTTATGCTCTGGCGCGACATTATTATATGACGGAAGACGCATTGACCGAAGTGCCTGATGCGTATCGTGAATTTCACCGCAAGCGCATTTCGGAAATTCGTGAAGACTCTAAACGAATTGTCTACGACGAATTTCACCGTACTTCCAAAGCGCAGGCGGTGCGTGATCAGGTTATTTTAGATATGCGCGAAGGTCGTAAATGGAACGTACAAATCGCTTTGATTTCCCAGTCACTCGATGACTTCGATTCAGTGATGGTGGAATTCGCTACTTCTATTTTCATTATGGATGCAGGACCAGAACAAGCGATCAGACGCTCAACGGAAATTTTCGGCTTGTCAGATACCGCGCGCATGGCTTTGAAGACGCGTGTACATGGTCCACGCGAAGGCGGCGCGACATTCCTCGCGCAATTCTCGACGAAGCAGGGCATGAATACGCAGTTGTTAACTAACACATTAGGCCCTATTGAGCTATGGTCATTCAGTACCACCGCGGAAGATGCGCGCTTGCGTAATCAGTTGTATGTGAAAATTGGCCCCAAAGAGGCACGACGAGTACTGGCTAACTTATTTCCCTCCGGTTCGGTGAAAAAATTACTTGAAGCGCGTCTGGCTAATTTGAAAGAGACAAAAGGCGTGATTGAAGAAGGCTCTGAGTTAAGTATGGCTGATCAGCTACTCGTTGAAATTCTTGAAGCCTATTCGCGTAATCCGGATGTGAAGAGCTTGCCGAAGTAGTTTGTTATCCCATAAAGCGTTAAAATACGAAAAACGCAGCACAATTATGGCTAAAAAATGAATAAAGTTATTTGTCATATGACATCTGTAAATAACCTAGGAAATGTTATTTCTCAAGGTGGCTTACTATGTAAAAATGAAATTTCCAAAAATAGCGTACTATATGAAGACATTGCAAACCACGATGTGCAGGATAAGAGATCACAGACAATGGTACCGTTTCCACTCAGGGGAAATTTGCATAGTTACGTGCCTTTTTATTTCTGGGGACAAACGCCGATGCTGCTTGTTAACCAGTATAGACAAAACGATAATATATTCTTTGTAACACATACGGAAACAGTTGCTAATGCAGGGTTACTTTTTGCTTTTACTGATCGACACGCTGTTGTTAACTATGCACAATTTTATAATGAGCTACATAAATTAAAAAATCTTGATTGGCATGCAATAAAGCTAAGATATTGGGCTGACACGCCTGAGGATCCGGCACGAAAGGAAAAAAACAAGCTGAATTTTTAATTTATGAAAAATTACCTTGGGAAAAAATTTACGGTATAGCAGTAAATACTGAGGATGTTCGCATTCGTGTGGAAAATACATTGAATGGATTGCATCACAAACCTGTCATTAAGGTAAAAAATGAATGGTATTACTAATATGATACATACTACATTTGGCGACATACTTATATCTGATGCTGAAGCCATCGTAAATACAGTTAACTGCGTTGGTGTGATGGGGAGAGGTATTGCGCTCCAATTTAAACTTAAATTCCCTGAAAACTACCGTTTTTACAAAGCAACCTGTGACCAGGGTAGGATGATGGTAGGAAAAGTGCTTGTCTTCAAACAAGAATCGGTCAGCAAACCTAAATATATAATAAATTTCCCTACGAAAAGACACTGGAAAGGAAAATCAAAGATTGAAGATATTAGCAAAGGATTAGACTCTCTTATTACTGAAGTAAAGAGATTAAATATAAAATCCATTGCTATCCCTGCGCTAGGGAGTGGTTTAGGGGGGGGTGGAATGGGAACAAGTAAAGTCAGTTATTATTGACGCATTTTCCTCACTTTCCGATATGGAAGTTTGGCTGTACGAGCCACATTATGCTCCATCCGTTCACTCCATTGAGGTAAACACTAAAAAACCAAGAATCACACTTACAAAAACATTGTTAATTAAACTTATGCAAGTCTATCAAGCACTGGGCTACTCTCATACTCTTCTTGAAATACAAAAATTAATTTATTTTATAAATATACCACTAATTAAGGAGTTAAAATTTAGTTTTAAAAAATCTAATTATGGACCTTACGCAAGCACTATAAATTATTTATTACAAGATATGGAAAATCACTTCACTCGTGGCTTTGGTGATCGCGTCCAAAAAGCGGAAGTGCGTTTGTTAGATAATGCGATTGAAGAGGCAGATGTATTTTTATCTGGAAAAGACGAATATTTAGAAAATATAAAGAGAATAAAGCGATTAGTTGATGGTTTTGAGACCCCTTTTGGCATGGAATTATTAGCAACTGTACATTGGGTAGTGGTACATGAATGCAATGATAGCTCGACAAATAAAGAAATTATAGAAAAAGTTCATCAATGGAGTAGTCGAAAAAAACAGCTATTTCAACCTTATCATATTGAGACAGCCATTAGACGCTTAAAAGAACAGTGCTGGGTTTAGTATCGCAAAGAAAGGATCGACAGTGGATTTAATTCTGTTGTCCACAATAAAAATCTTATTGGTTAACAATAGTTAACTGTGGTTTGTAATTATCGTCTCGAATTTTAAATCTGAACAACCCATAATTAGTATTATAGTCAAACACATTTATCTTTTCTTTGATTTTCAGGTACCTTGCCAAAAGACACTCAGGCGCTAGGAATATTGCGGTCGTTAGCAACTTAAAAATAGTGACAGAAATAAAAATGTGAATAAGATCGTTGAATGGCACCTTCGAGAACATCATAATTGGATAGGCAATAATATTATAAGTAATTTCACCGCCACAGGTAGAAATAATGCTGCGCAGCCAATAGTGGTTACCATCCATCATTATTTTAAATTTGGAAACAAGATAGTTGTTGACGTTCAGTCCAGCGATCGTTCCAATAATCCCAGCGATATAAATTCGTGGCATGGACCCTAGGATTAGATCATATGCTGGTTGATATTTAAAATCTGGTGGAGATGGTAGGTGAACTATAACGAAAGCGAGACTTGTAAACATAGTGCTGGCAACAACAAACCACCACATTAGATTTCTTCCAACAGGGTATCCATATACCTCCGTTGTTACATTACTTAAACAATAGGTGAGTGGTGTTGTGAATATCCCGGCAGGCAACAAGAAAGGACCTAAGATTATTATCTTATAGACGCTTAGGCCTGATAATATTGTTAGAGTCATGTATAAAATGACAACACCGATTAAGTAGTTATAGGTAAAATTACTTATTCTAGGTAATTGTGATAATGTTTCAACTCGCTGGAACTTAAAGAATTCGAAGATTTTTCGCATGAATAAGAATCCTGTTTTGTGTTAGCGCGATGCCGTTTTCCTGGCTTTTGAATAGATCACAAGCCATTTTAAAATAATTATAATCTATCACTTCATTAAAGTTTCGTATTGTGGGCGTAAATTTTAATAGCTCTAAAATACCTTTCTCAGTGTAATAAGTCTCCCAGTAACCTTCTTTAATCTTTACAGATTCAAACAGTGGATTGAGTAAGTCATAATATGATTGAATATATTCTACAGGACTGTAATTAATAAATTGTCCTCGCCAGCCGTTCTCATCTTTCCCAAAGAGTGTTTTAAAAGCAAGTTTATCTTCGCAGCCAATGTGTTCAATAATGACATTGCCATTTGGCTTGATGACTCGAGCTATTTCCTTGGCATCCCAGCGAGATAGCATGCAGGTGACCGTATCAAAGCTGTTGTCAAGAAAGGGAAGAAGATTGCTGTCAGCGTGAATTATCTTTATATTTTTAACTGCCGATTTGTTTATTAAGTTATTAGCTGAAGAAATCATATCTTCGCTAATATCAACGCCCGTAATTTCTGAAAAATGAGTAGCCAGAGGAATTAATTTGAATGCTGTTCCACAGCCAATATCTAAAAGACTGGAACCCTTTTGTGAATTAGAAATAACCTCATTTGTTAAATTCCAAGGCCTCTCATTGGCATCATGGCCGCGCATTGTAGAGGAGTCATACTTTGATGTATAGGAGAAGGTCATTCATGCGCTCCTCTACCTCGTAGAAGATAAATCCCGCACTCTCTTGCTTCAAGTTGTGATTTTTTTAGTAATTGCAGCTTTACATTTTTATTTTTTTCTTCAACCTCTTTTATCAATTGGTAATAAATGATGGTCAAATCACCAGGAGAGAATTTTTCTAATAATTTATTTGAGTAGATGATTTCTTCTGCGGTAAGCAAGATTGTGTATTTAGAGTGAACATCCTCAATTTCAAATCTAATTGGCTCAAATTCAAATTGGATGGATAAAATTCTAAAATCAGAGGTTAATTTCTCAGTCAGAAATAAATTATAAATAAGCAACGCGTCTTCTTTCGAAAATCCTTTTATTTGCATTAATTGTTGCATTAATACTTCGGGTTTTTCAGTTGCAATAGCCGACTTACCACAGACTTGATAAATAATCCGAGCATTTTTTTCGCGCGTTTCACCACTAACTCCCACTACTTTAAAAGTGTTAGTTGGATAAATTGCTTTGATTTTCATTAATTTTCTTATTAATGTGGGGATCATTTTATGATTTCTCTTATTGTATTTACTCTTAAAAACGCATCTGTGATTGAACTAATACAGCGATAATTTTGTCGCTTGGTTCCAGTTTGATTACGTTTTCTTTGAAAAGTGGATTTATTGATGTGACATATTTAAATGGCTCGTCAATATGTAACTGCTTGAACATTATATTTTGATAATTATTTATTTGGACAATGACATAGCTATTATCTTTTGCTGTTTTATCAGGATCAAAAACCAATATAGAATTTTCTGGGAAAAGTGGAAGCATTGAGTTGTCGCGCATTCTTAGAGCAAATGCATTTTTTCCAACAGGAGACGATGTTTTAATTGTTTCCCTTTCCTTATTTTCACTTACAAGATGAATATTTGATAGTGTGATAGGTAATTCTTCCCAGCTCAGCAGGAAGACGCTCGAGCCATGAAGCGTATTCATCCTTTCCTCTTGCCCAATAAGTTCGCTAATTGATACATCAAAAACGTTACAAATTGCTTCAATGGACGCAATTGTAGGATTGCATGAAGGATCAGTTAAGAGCTTTTGGATTGTGCCTACGGCAACGCCTGCGTTTTTGGCGAGTGCTTGTATTGTAATACCCTTAGTTTTCATTAACTCGGACAAACGACGATTAAGTCCTGAGTAATTTCTTTCTAAGTGTGTTGCTTTGTTGTTGATCATTGTACCATCCAATTTTCAATAAAATTATTTACAACTGCCCTTATTTTCATTATAGTGAAAAAACATCAATGTTACAGGCATAAGTATAAACAATAAAATGAAAAATTTAAAGTCTAGCGGGAGGTGTGAGTGAACGGCTGAGCGTGATCAGAAGTTTTATAACGTGTAGGACCAGAAGAGTGAATAATAAACAGTTCACCAGTAAAACATATGGTTGCGCAACATGCCAATTAACAACATTTAACTTGATACTCGCTGAGGCCTGACATGGAGATGATCTAATGTTTAATGGTAGGATTTTCTAAAATAAAAAATCAGGAGATAAAAAATGTCTATTAATAATAGTGCTAATAATGAAATTTATAATATTCCATTTGCAAAAGGATTGGCATTACAAGGCTACGATTCAGCGGAGGATGGGATGTTAAAAGCGGTAAGGTCAGGATTTACACATTGGTATATAGATGGAAGTCTGGAATGTGAATACCCTGGTAAATGGAGTGAGACTCGTATTGTCTCTTTGAAAAATAAAATAGATGTGCATAGTGTAAAACCGATATTTCATGGAAATTATAAATTACCTCTCTCATCAGATGTGGTGGAAATTAGAAATGAAGCGATTAACTGGTTATGCGTGAAATCGATCTTGCCTCGAACTTTGCTGCGCCAGTGATTATTCATGGAAGTGTAATTGTTGAGCCACGGCTTATTATTAAATCAAAACAAAAAGCGATTGAAAATTTCCTTCATTCGGTCAATCAAATAACTGGTTATGCAAAAAAGAAGAACGTCGAAATTTATATAGAAAATTTATCCAACTATGTTAATTACAGGCCATTTCATTATATATTTACGACTGCTGACGAATTTCGATACATATTTGATAACGTTAAGGATGCAAAATTTTTTCTTGATATAGGTCATGCAAATGTTTGTGGTGGTAATATACCTGACCTTATTAATGAATTTTGGAGAAATATTGCAGCGATGTCACTCAGTAATAACGATGGAGTTCGTGATCAGCATCTAAGACTGACTTGCGGAAAAATTGATTATCATAAAATTGTAAAAACAATAATTAATTGTGGTTGGTCAGGTTTGATTGCGTTTGAAACAAGAGGTGTTACGCCGGAAAATTCGCTACGAGACTTGTATAACATATACATAGAAGTAAAAAATAACGGTGATATGAGAGGTGCGGCATGATTAAGTGTGAAGAAAACACCGTGCGTTTAGGGGGCAAGCCACTTTTCGGTATACTGGGTGGGATGGGGCCGTTATCGTCAGCCGAGTTGGTTAAGACAGTATATACAAACAGCCAGAATCAGATTATTTCGGAGCAAAACTTCCCAAGAATGGTGCTAATCTCTGATCCTGCAATACCTGATCGAGCAAAGTCATTGAAAGATCAGGCACAAACAAATGAGGTTATACAGGAGTTAATAGAAAAAATAGATGGGCTAATCAAGCTTGGCTCGAGTGAAATTATTATTGCATGTATAACAGCGCATTTATATCTGAAATTACTGCCATTACATATTCAAGATAAAGTTACGAGTATGCTTGATTTATTATATAAAGAAATTGAAACGCAAAATGGACGGTGTCTTATACTATCTTCTCTTGCGGTGAGAAGTAATAACATTATTAATCATTCGCGGGTTCAATATTTAGCTGATGAAGATGCAGAGATGATTCAGGAATATATATTCAAAATAAAACTCGGTGGTAGCGACAAACTTTATGCTGAATTAATGGGGAATATAGTAAAAATAGCGCCTAAATATAAAGTAACGACGGTAATTTTTGCCTGTACAGAGTTACACATGCTTAAAGTATGGCTGAAATCATCGAATATTTCATTGCAATTTAATATCATTGATTCATTGGAGTTGCTAGCAAATTATATAATAAAAAAGCAAATTTAGGAGATCGTTTTTATGCTGCATCTATCATGGCAATACATAATAATTCTATTTTCATCTGGTTTGCTTGCAGGTACGGTGGATGCCATTGCTGGTGGTGGTGGCTTAATCACGTTACCGTTGTTGATTGGTGTTGGATTGCCAGCGCCAGTGGCACTTGGCACAAACAAACTGCAAGCTATGATAGGAACATCGGCAGCTACATTTAATTATTTTAAAAATCGGTTAATTTCATTGGAAGTTGTTCTCAAGGGTCTGCTGTTTGGCTTTCTCGGTGCAACATCTGGTTCGTTAGTCGCACAACATGTTAATTCATCATTTCTGGAATTAGTCATCCCATTTATCATGTTGTTGGTGTTTTTATACACACTTTATTCTCCAAAGTTAGGTTTATTAGACGGTCGAGTACGTATGCCTGAACAGCGATTTTATATGTTGTTTGGTTTTTTGCTCGGTTTTTATGATGGCTTCCTTGGGCCAGGTACTGGATCATTTTGGGTTATTGCTTTGGTTTTTTTTCTTGGCTACAACTTAGCAAAGGCAACAGCGTATACTAAGATTTTTAATCTTAAAAGTAATGTAATCGCTACGTGCTGGTTTATGCTGGGTCACAACCTTGATTACAAGGTTGGCTTTATTATGGCGTTAGGTCAAATGATCGGTGGCAAGCTTGGCTCGCAACTTGTTATCAAAAATGGCGCTCAATTTGTCAGGCCGGTTTTTCTAGGTATCGTTCTTTTGGCTATTTTTTCGATGTTTTATAGGCAGTATTATGAGGTTATCATTCCGTTTGCTCATTTGGCTGGCCTGCAATTCGCCGCTGTGATTGCAATCGGAGTTCTGGTAATATTAGCTATTCATTTAGCTATAGTATGCATATCAACTAAAGGCCTTAGTTTACCCTATCAAAATATGAAATCTTTAATTAAAACACCACCTATGTTGAATCGCTGGCATTAGCTATAGCTAATTTAGACAAAAAATTGGCGCTAATGGATTGTTGTGACACTGTTACAACAATTATAACTTTTAAATATGGATATATAAAGCTTAAGGCGACAATGTGGCAAAGAGATATCCAGCTCCCTTTACATACTGCGTTGCAAACCAGCACGAAACAAGCCAAAGACATGGCTGGCAGTACTACCGAGTAACAGGAAAAATCCAACGTGGGGGAGGGAACAAGCCAAGATGGTTGTTGTCACTTGCATGAAATGAACCATCGGAGAAGATTCCGAGCTCAACATGTCTGATCAATTGCTTGCTGAGATTCTTGATGCTTATTCGCGAAATCCGGATGTAAAAAGTCTGCCGAAGTAATGTTATGGCTCCCGTTGTAAGCAGTGTTCTAAACCCGCGTAAACCCCGCGAAGAATTTTTAGCTGCGCAAAAAGCCGCCTAATAATCTCATCCAAATAGCGGTCACAATTAAACCAATCTGTAAACAAGATAAGCTCAGCATCGTATGGTAAATTTAATGGAATTTCATAACCAAGAATTGGGTCGCCGATAGCATATAGAACACGGTAGCAGTCACTAGACGTAGCAGTCCAACTGTTTACCCAACCACGTACGACCCAGCGGAGATTATCTTAGGTCGGCGACACAAAGTCTATGTTTTATCGGCATTAATCACCGATGGAACCATCAGGTCGTCTTTTCAATTGTGCTAGCTGCCACACTCTCGTCATCATCTGCAGCCCTTGTGACCGCAATAATATTTATTGTGGATCAACATGTGGAGCCAAAAACTGCTTGAGATCAGTTAAGCAAGAAAGTAGCCTGGACGCCCTATTGATTAAATAGTGTGCGTCCAGGAAATGAATTAACGTTCACTCACTAAATAAAAATCAACGATCACACCTTGCTGCACCCAAAGTGGAAGTTTTTCTTCTAACCTGAATTCTGAATCAAGCGCAAGGGTTGCTTCTAGTGCATCTTTAAGCGAGTTATTTTCGCTGATTAAAGTTAAAAATTGACAATCCGCATCAGATAATTGAATGAGTGATAGTGAGTTGTCTTTACGACTTATTAATAAATTGACTCCACCAGACTCTAAATTAATTTCTTCGTTAATTTCGCCTTTGCATAATTCAATAATGCGCAACAGTGGGAAATCGCATTTCATAACGCGAATCATGGGATGCAAAATAAAATGTAAGTGTTCGTATAAATCTGGCGTTACTTTTTGCAGCGCTTCTATTGCTAGCGGCGCATGTTCCACGGCAAACGAAGCTTCATGACAGGCCCACTCAAATTCCGCGACTTCAGGCAGATAAATCAAAGAGCGTGTCGGCTCAAATTCCGCTAAAAAACTGCCAAAATAGGCGCCATAATCATCCAGATTATGGCTGCGTGATGGATACTGTTTGCAATAAGCTCTGGCGGCGAGTGGAAAAAATTCATCGCCAACTAATTTTACAATCAAGGGATAAGTAGTGCGTAACGCACGTGTGACATTACTAAACAAATTATTTTGATAAATTTGCAAATTGCCTTGCGGGCGCACGCCATCACAACGTGGCTCGTCCAAAAAAAGAGATTCAGCAAACTCAGCCTGTAAGTTTTGCAGTGTCATATGATTCTCTCATGATAGTTTCGGCGCGTTGTGCTTCAAGGAATAAGGTATCAATTGAAGGGATGTTATCGTCCCACTCAACAATCGTCGGCTTGCGGCCAAGCAATTTGATCGTTTCACGGTATAGTTCCCAAACGGCGGGAACCACCGCGCGGCTGTGACTGTCAATTAATACATCTTTGCCATCTACCGTATTAACAATAAAACCAGCCAGATGAATTTCTTGTACGGCATTCGCGTTAATTTTGCTGATGTAATCATTGGTATCGAAGCCAAGATTTAACCCGCTGACATAAACGTTGTTCACGTCCAGTAAAATACCGCAGCCCGTTTGCGCGGCAACTTCGTTAATAAACTCACATTCTGGAATAGTGGATTGACTAAAGCTGACATAGCTAGAGATGTTTTCAATCAATAACTGCCGTTGTAGATAGTCCTGCACCTGTTTAATTCGCGCGACCAGATGTGCCATGGTTTCTTCGGTATAGGGCAGCGGCAACAGATCATGGAGGTATTGCCCATTAATAGACGACCAGGACAGGTGGTCTGAAATCAGACAGGGGTCAATTCGGGTAATGAGTTCTTTGAGCTTATGCAGGTATTGCCAGTTCAGTTCATCGGCAGAACCCAAAGAAAGTCCCACACCATGCATGCTAACAGGATAGTTTTTCCTGATTTTTTCTAAATTATTCAATGCGTTAACAGGAGGTTGCAAATAGTTTTCACTATGTACTTCAACCCAGGCGACAGCCGGTTTTGCTTCAAGAAAGTCAGCATAATGCTGAGGTCTTAACCCTACACCCGTCAATCGTAACGGTGACTTCATGCTCGCTAGCTCTTATTCCGTTTAATATTAGAGTTATTTTACTACGTTTGATCAGATTTTTTAATAGCTTTGTATAAAACTGGTGTGAGGCTAAGCAAGGCGAGGCCAATGAGGGGGAGCAGAATGGCAGGGGTAGTAAGCAGGGCAAAGCCTTGGGTGGGCGCGGCGGCGATGAGCTTATCCAGACTCTGACCTGCCAGTACATAAATCAAGGTCGCAGGTGTGACACCGATTATTGTGGCTAGTAGAAATGTCCTGATGGGCACGTTCAGTGCGCCAGCGGAAATGTTGCTGACCCAGCAAGGGCAGAAAGGTATCACACGCAGCATGAGTAAATAATAAAACGCGTTTTTCTGGAAACCCTTTTCTACGTTTTTAATCCACTGATAGCGGCGTTTGGTGACGTTGGCGCCAAACGCAGAACGCACGGCAAGGCATAATATGAGTCCGCCGACCGTTGTCGCAAATAAGGCATAAAAAAATCCGGTGATGCCAAATAAAAAGCCGCCTAACAAGCATAGTATAGTACCACCTGGTATCGCACAAGCGAGCAGTGAAATAAAAATTAGCAAATAAAGCGTGACCGCAGGGCCGTGATGGGCGATGGTCCATTGTTTTATAAGAAATTGATACTGGTTGATGGCTTCAAATGTTAAATAGTGATGCAGGCGGAATAGAAAAAACAATAGAAAGATTGATGCCAGCATTGTGAGTGGTAACCAGCGGCGAATATGATTCATTATTTTTTAGCTTCTGGTTTTAGCGAACCGCCAACGATTTTGTTGCATGTGCCAGTTGGCACCAGAATCCAGTTGCTCTTGTCATTATCGATTTTTGATTCGCCACCACAACCGTGTGTGGCGGTGCCACAATCATTCATATGAGCTTTAGCGATACCGTAACATTTTTCCATGCCTTCAGTATTGCCCATGGCCATTTCAGCGGCGTTAGCGGACGTCACACCTAGCGCGAGTACTGCGGCGATGGCTTGTTGGATCGTTTTGTTCATCATTTGGGCAGCCTTGTAGATTGTGGTGGTTGATATGTTAGCATTAATGAACATTCAAGAGAAGCAAACCCGCGTCGTCCCGGCGAAAGCCGGGACCCAGAGCTTACTCAACTGGATCCCGGCTTTCGCCGGGACGACGTATCAAGCCGTTTTGCCTAACGTCGGACGGCTTGAGTACGCATTTACCTCAGCCAGCAGAGGTTGTAAATTAACAGGTACGTGCCCATCAATAGCCGCTTTAAATTCGTCACTGGTGACAAGTTTATTGAGATATTCATTCGCGGCCACTGTCCAGATATGCTGTTGATTGGTGTTGCGACAAGTAGCAAGTTTAAATAGAAAATGTGTAATTTTTTTATGCCAAGCTTTAAAATTTTCGTCTGTGATATTTATTTCGCAAATACGTCCAATTGCTTTTAGATTTTTAATAACTTTTTTACAATCATCATCTGGAGTAATAAGTGTCTGCAGATAGCCTTTTAGATCAACATACGAACTACCCGCGGTGATAGCAAAAACCTCGCCTTCTTTTATGCTTTTCCAATCGCAATAAGGATATTTGCTGCTTTCACCACGTGCTTGCCATTGTTCGCTTGAACAATGAAAAATTACTTCTTCCAAATCAGGCGTCATACGCGGGATGAAACTGGTAAGAAACCGTTTAAACATGAATAGATAATTGTCGCTAGAAGCGCCATATCTTAAATAATTTATATAATCTAAGATTATTTTTTGATGTTTATCCTGTTTATCGTAACCACGCTCAACAACTCCCAAGGTAGCTGTTTTGCAACTATACGCGCCGCCACTTAGAGGAAAAGAATTAAATTCAGGAATAGGTTTTAGACCTTTTGTTTTCTTGCTAGCCTCTTCAGGCTTAACGCCCGCTTTAACAAGTTTAAGAAATTCTTGCCGTTCGTAATTTCTATACAGCTCTTCTTGATCGATTAGATTATCCGCCTGAGATAAGAATTTTTCTTGCACTGCAATCAAACCCTGAATGAAATCAATGTCACTTAGCGCTTGAGTTTTTTCTTTTAAAAACATTCTGCCTGTTAAACCTCTGCCATAAGTCAAATCATGAATATTTTCTCGTCTCCATTCACCAAAATTACCCCTAAACCGTAAATGGGGTTCAATTTTTTGAGTAAAGAACGCCAATGGTTCTTCAGAGAATGATTTTTTATAAGGAAGTGGATGGCTATAAAAACTATAACTATCTAATACGTACAAAGGGAGCTTGATATTTCCTTCTTCATCACAATCGGCGTAGAGAAAAATGATGCAGCTATGATGAAATGGATTGGCACGTAAATTTTCTCTATCCATGAGGCCATACATTTCAAAATATTTTCTTTGCATTGGTTATTCACTTACTGTAACGCACTTCTAGCTATAATTAGACGCATAATCTCATTCGTCCCTTCCAAAATCTGGTGCACACGCAAATCCCGAAAATACCTTTCGATAGGATAATCTTGAATATAGCCATAACCACCATGCAACTGCAATGCCTGATTGCAAATTTCAAAACAGAGATCGGTTGCTAAACGCTTGGCCATGGCGCAGTAGGTGATCGTATCGGCATGCTGTGTATCTAAAGCATGCGCCGCGCGGTGTGTCATTAAGCGTGATGCTTCCAGATCCGTCAGCATATCGGCGAAACGAAATTGCAGCGCTTCAAATTCAGCCAGTTTCTGTTTGAATTGTGTACGTTCGCTCATATATTGTTTGGTTAATTCGATACATTGACGCGCACCGCCTAGCGAACAGGCGGCAATATTGATGCGTCCACCGTTTAACGCGGATAGCGCGATTTTAAATCCTTGTCCTTCTTCACCAATACGATGACTAATCGGTACGCGACAATTTTCAAAAAACACCATGGTAGTGGGTTGGCTGTGCCAGCCTAATTTATGCTCGCGCTGTCCGAAGCTTAGACCTGGCGTGTCTTTTTCCACTAATACGCAACTGATGCCTTTAGGGCCTTCAGCGCCGGTGCGTACCATGACGGCATACACATCACTGACTGAGCCGCCGGAGATAAATGCTTTTGCACCGTTTAGCACATAATAATCGCCATCTTTTACCGCGGTGGTTTTCAACGCTGCGGCATCTGAGCCAGAACTTGGTTCGGTGAGACAATAACTCGAGATCACTTCCATGGTCGCCATTTTCGGCAGCCATTTTTTTCTTAGTGAGTCATCGGCGTATTGATCAATTAACCAGGATACCATGTTGTGAATGGAAAGATACGCAGCGGTAGAAGGGCAGGCCGCTGCTAATTCTTCAAAAATAATCGCGGCGGCGAGGCGATTTAATTCTGAGCCGCCGACATCGCCACGGATGTAGATCGCCGCCATGCCTAATGCGGCGGCCTTGCGGAGTGTGTCGAGGGGAAAAATGTGCTTTTCATCCCATTCTTTGGCGTAAGGCGCCATTTCCTGCTCTGCGAAATCCCTTGCCATGTCACGGATAGCGTTTTGTTCTTCGTTAAAATTGAAGTTCATTACTAAATAATTCCTGTATTTCTTCTCGCTTTCGTACCAATTTCATCTTATCGCCTTCAATCAACACTTCCGCGGAGCGTGGTCGAGTGTTGTAATTTGAACTCATACTAAAACCATATGCGCCGGCGGAGTCGATGGCAAGTAAATCACCTTCTGCCAAGGCTAGATCGCGTTCTTTACCCAGAAAATCTGATGACTCGCAGACGGGGCCGACGATGTCATAGGTGGTTTTTTTACCCGCGTGTAAGTTGACAGCTAAAATGTGTTGCCACGCCTGATACAGCGCGGGACGCATTAAATCGTTCATGCCGGCATCGACAATCGCGAAATTTTTATGTTGGCCATGCTTGATATATTCCACACGCGTGAGTAACACGCCAGCATTGCCGATAATCGCACGTCCTGGTTCAATTATAATTTCCACAGGATATTGCGACGTTTTTTGGGTAAGCATCTTGGCATAATCCGCAATGGCGGGTGTTTGTTCCTGTTGATAGGAGATGCCCAGCCCACCACCGACATTAATGGTTTTGAGTTGAATGCCAAGTTGCTTCAATTCTTCGTAGGTAACAAATAAAAAATCAAGCGCGACTTGAAAGGGCGCAAGATCAGTAATTTGTGACCCGATGTGGCACGCGATTCCTATCAGATTAAGTGATGGCATGGCGGCAATATGTTGACACATGCTAATGGCATCTTGAGACGCCACACCAAATTTGTTTTCACTCAGGCCAGTCGAAATATAAGCGTGAGTTTTTGCGTCGATATCCGGATTGATACGCAACGAGACATTGACTTTTTTATTTAACGCTTGCGCGATTTCCTGAATACGAGCTGCTTCAGTGGCGGATTCGATATTAAAACAGAAAATGTTTTTTTCGATAGCATGTCTGATTTCATCTTTTTTCTTGCCCACGCCAGAAAAGATAATTTTGCTGGCATCACCACCCGCCGCAAGCACTCGTTCTAATTCACCCACGGAAACAATATCAAAACCAGATTGAAGCTCCGCCAGCAAATTTAAAATGCTCAAATTACTATTGGCTTTCACCGCGTAGCAAATGCGATGTGGAATAGATTTGAGTGCATCATCAAAAGCTCGCCAGTTTGTTTCAATAGCGCCACGAGAATAAACATAACAAGGCGTGTCGAATTTAGTTGCGACTTTAGATAATGCAACATCTTCAACAAATAAAGTATTGTCGCGATAATGTAAGCATGTCATGTTGGCCAACTTTTTAATCTGTCGCTAAATCACAATGCTCTTTAAGCCATTCATTGTAATCCGCGATATGCCCCAGCGAGGCGTTTAAAAAACGTTGCGCCGAGAGCGTTAGTTTTTTATTAATTTCGTTTGTAAAGCGTGCTTGCGTGCAAATAATATCGTTTGGCGATTTGGCTTTTTGCAAACGCTTGAGGTTGTCGATACTCGTTGATAGCACATCATTTAGAAAAAGAACATTCTGCTCGTTATAACGTTTGATGAGCATATTTAGCTGCTCGTCGGAAGTATCGGGTAATTGACCAAGCAAGCCAGATAATTCTTTCCAGTAATTTTGAAACTCCTGATGCGACATATTCAACCTCCATGCTATAAGACAGCTATTATAACTTAATAGTATAGTCCTTAAAATTATAATATAGCAGATTTTTGGCCGGATGCTGACTGGCGAGCGCGGCGGCAAACGCGGGGTCTATTGATAGAGGTTGTAGATGCCATGTTTCTTGCGCGAAGCATATTTTTTCTTCGATATTGTCTGGTGAAACGGTAAAGCTTGCCAATGAAGTAGCCAATCCTTTGCCCGATGCTTTTATAATAGCCTCTTTTTTCGCCCATATTCGATAAAAAGCCGAGACACGTTTTGTATCAGTAAAACATTTCAGACTTTCACATTCTTGTGGACTAAAAAACCGTTCAGGTAATCCCTGTTCATAACTGGCTTTGATTTTTTCGATATCGATGCCTATTGGTTGATGTGCGATCGCATAAACGACCAAATCATCAGAATGAGCTAAATTAAAATACAAATGTTTAGTCAGCGACGCCAAAGCTGGCTTGCCATGTTCGCCATAACTGAAATTTATTTTTTCCGGCGCAATTTCTGTGTACATACTTAGTATTTGCCTAAGAACCGATCTGGCGATTGTAAAGTGACGACGATGTTCAGGAAAGCGAAATCGCTCAGCTCGTGCCGTTTCATCTGTACTTAACAACTTTGCATAGGCTTGTGCTTGCTCAGCTGTACAAATCAGCGACATTGACCAGATATGTATTTCATCGTTATCTAAATGCATAGCACTCTACAGTAGCCTGGACACGTTTTTTGTGTCCAGGGATAAATTCCCGGACATACAAAACATGTCCGGGCTACATTATATTGTGCAATTCCAAATCATATGCTAACTTACTCTTTTGACAGTCATTTCAAATGGAAAGGAGATATAGATGAAAGAGTTTAATCTGTATGGCTGGATTGCCTTCATACTGTTAATCGTCGGCGGCATTAACTGGGGTATCTTTGGTATTTTTGGCGGCGACATTATTACCGGCATTTTTGGTAACCTGCTTGGCCGGCTGATTTTTGTTATTGTAGGCGCGGCAGCAGGTTATATGTGTTATTTGGTGTATTTGGATAAGTTTAAGAAGTAATTGTAGCCCGGGTGCGTTTTTTGCACCCGGGAAGCAATTCTTCGTTTAAACTACGCTCCCGGGTGCAAAAAAACGCACCCGGGCTACGCCAAAGCTGCCACTAATCTAATAAGTAGGATAAACAAAGTGACAGCAAACATCCCATCCCCCTCCGACCTATTTTATTTCGTCGAAGTTGC
>DAIDIB010000010.1 GCA_027459575.1 Gammaproteobacteria bacterium
TTTTTGCACCCGGGTGCTGAGGTTAAACAAAGCTCCAATTCCCGAGTGCAAAAAACGCACCCGGGCTACTCTCATCAACGAGATCATGATGATAGTCCTGTCAATATTTGCTGGCCAAGCTGCGCCAGGTCTTGCTCATTAACTTGCGCGCTGAGTAGAATGGCAATACCTGATTTTTTATTTGGTAATACTGCAATGTATGCGCTTAAACCTGCTTTGTCGTATTGTCGATCAGGTTTAAACACGGGACGATCAGGAACATTTTTTATAACATTATCTGATACTGGCGCAACTTCCTCTACAGGGGTACCTTCAGGTTTTTTCTCTTCTTCCTGTCCCTTGATTTGCCAGCCAAGACCAATCATATGGTCATTCAGTTCAATAAACGCGGTTTGTGTTAAGCGCATCGGATATAACACTGACTCTGGCGTGCCTGGCAAACCAATCGCTGCGGCGAGAAATTTCTGCATGTCTGGCGCTGAAATTTTTAATTCGGTTGACGTTGCCTTGGCAGAGCGCATGCCGAGTGCTGCAAAAATTTGTCGCTGATACAACTCAGCAATATTTTTATGCGCGACTGTTTCCAGCGCTTTGGTAAGTAAGGTCATGCCAATGGTAGAAGGTTGCCAGGTGTCATCCACCACGTTTGACTGATGACCATTCATAGTTGCATTGGATGGCAGACCAGAAGTATTGGTCGCCAGACTGCGTAAAGTGATTTTACTTAAGTCACTGGATCCCGCACCAGGAGCTGCGCGGGACGACAATATGCTTGGAAAAAATTGTTCTAGAGGTGTGGTCAATTGTACTTTGGCAGCATCCACTTGTTGCGCCAATAAAAGCCCCGTCATAATTTCCGTCAGCGCACTAGCATCAAATTGTGTGGCTGGCTTGGCATCACCCAGATAAATAGTTTGTGGTTTACCATTCTGATAAATCTGCACCGCGGCGGCGGGGATATTATGCTTTGCGATAAAACTGGCAATATTTTGTTTAATTGTCTCTGTTGAATTCGTGGCCACTGTTTCAGCGATGGCCAAGCCTGAAAATAAAAAAACCAAAAATGATGAAATAATTATTTTTTTGAACATAGTGTGCTCGCTCAAAACCAGAAAACGGCACCACTATATTACAAATCATGTATTCGGGCTATATTGACAATGGATCCCAGCTTTCGCTGGGACGACAACCATTGGGATCAAATCTCGCCAACCCCCATCAAAACAAAAAAGATGAGAGTAGGCGAGACTTGACCACACAATAGACTTTTGTTTTGATGGAAATAAGCGAGATTTGACCCTTTTAACATGGAAGTATCTCATATCAAAAACACGGCAGGTTTCACCTTACTCGAACTCATTTTCGTATTGCTTATCATGAGCATTATAAGTGTGACAGTGATGTTGCAATGGACAGCGTCAGGCATTGATCTCGGCGCGCAAGCCAAGGAGTTAGCCAGCGATATTCGCTACACGCAATCTTTGGCGATGACGAATGGACAGCGCTATTATCTGATAAAACAATCTTCCACCACCTATCAAATTATGACGAGTGGCGGTACAGCAGTCATGCTGTTTAACGGCAGAACCACCGCCACACTTAACAGTGGCATTACTTTCGGTACCCTAACTAATTTGCCCAATAATCTAGTAGCCTTTGACGGCAAAGGCACGCCTTACACCACATCGTCCTCACCCGGCACGGCGCTCACCTCAACCGCGACCATTCCAATAACATCAGGCGGCGCAACTAAAACCATTTCCATTCAACCCGGTACTGGGCGAGTAACCATCTCATGAGGCGACAAAAAGGTTTTACTTTAATAGAAGTACTGATCCTGATTATCGTTGCCGGGATTACAGGAAGCGCTATAGTGCTCGCGTTGAGTACCGCTCTTCGAAGCACACCGCAGTTTTTGCAACATGGTATCGCGGGCCAGACAGCGAGAAATTGTATCGAATGGTTCATTGGGCAACGGCGTTTGATATTGGGTGATGGTTACACCAGTATCACGTGCCCTAGTAGCACTGTTCCCGCATTTTGCACGGCACCTTCTGGATTTACCTTAGCGGTGAATGTAGCCTGCACTACTATTAATAGTGACGCCAATTATAAAACGATTACAGTCACGGTAAGTGGTAGTGGGGCTGCTACCTACTCAACCATGATCGCGGATTATTAATATGCGAAGACAACAGCAAGGGTTCACATTGATTGAGTTTGTTATAGTAATTATTTTGCTGGGAGTCATCGCCATTGGCATCAATACTATCTATACACAATCACTGCTTGGCATGTTAGCCGGTCAAAACACATCGGACGCGCTCTGGCAAGGCCGGCTCGGCATGGAACGCATGATCAAGGAAATTCGCGCCACACGTTCAGCGGGTGATATCAGCACCTTCACAAGCGGCGAATACAGCTTTACGGATATCAGCGGCAATAGCATCGACTATAAATTAAGTGGTGGTGGCTTGGTACGCAACGCTGTGCCACTAGCGGATGGTATCAGTTCTTTAGCATTCACTTACTATGACAAAAGCGGCAATACTACAGCAACGGCCGCCAATATTGAATATATAAAAATTTCTATGCACGTTACGCAAAATAATACTAATTTTACACTCACGTCGGGTGTGTATTTGCGAGATCTGGCTTCATGAACAATCAACGTGGTTATTTAGTTATATTGGCGGTATTTCTGATTATGGTCACTGGTTTTATCGGTGTCACCATTGCTTCATTATTATTTGGTGGCGCAAATGAGACGCTTAATTATCAACAAGCTGAAAAAGCGCTTTATATCGCAGAAACAGGTTTTGAAACCGCCGCGCGTTTTGTATTAACACCCACACTCACGGGAACCAATACGCGAATTGGGTGTGGGTCACTTTCTGGAAATTCCAACGTGACAAATACTACTTTTGGTTCCGGTACGTTTACCGCTACGGCTGTGGCGAGCAATCCGGTTTATGTCAACGCCACCTTAAGCAGTGCTATCACAAGCGGCGCGACGACCATTCCATTGACCAGCACCACGGGATTCGCCTCTGCTGGTCGGGTGCGTATTGATATGGAAGACATTAATTACGGCGCGATTTCCGGCAATAGTCTGATTGCTGTAACACGAGGAGTTGAGGCGAGTTACGCGACACCACATGCCAGTGGCGCTGCTGTGACACAGTATCAATGTATGATAGATGTCAAAGGTGGCATTCCAAATCTGACTTCAGCCACTTACAAACGTGAAATCAATCAAGCCATGCCACTGCAAGAAGCATGGGCGGTGGGCGCAGTGTCAGGCGGTAATTTTGAAATGACCCGATGGAACCGTCCAACAGAAGTAACGTGGACGAATAGCGCTATCTCTAGTACCTCGGCAGTTAACCTTAATGGTATTTCCATGCTTTCAAATGCGGATGGCTGGGCAGTAGGAGACGCTGGTTCGACAGATTTCACGTTATTGCACTGGAATGGCACGAGCTGGAACGCTTCATCCTTGGCCTTCGCCTGTTCTAACCAGAATCTCGCAGCCGTGTCGAGTGTCTATTCGAACGAAGCCTGGGCGGTTGGTAATAGTTATAAATCAAGCGGGAAGTGTACCGGCTCTGGGGGTAAGCAACGTTACACTATTTTACAATGGAACGGCACCAGCTGGTCTGAATTAACGCCTTCTACTGCGCCCAGTATTCCCGCGGATAACATATCGAATCAAAATCTGAATGCGGTGCATGTCATCGACGCGACGCAAAGCGGTGCTGGCACACTGGGATTTGCGGTAGGTGCAGCTGGTGTAATATTGCAATACGATGGCAGCAACTGGACGCCGGCAAGCAGTCCGACAACAGATGATTTAACCGGTATATACATCGTTTCCGCCACCGAAGCCTGGGCTGTGGGAGCAAATGGCACTATTATCAAATGGGATGGGAGCAGCTGGACAACCGTCTCTTCACCTACCAGCACACAATTGAATGCCATTACCATGGTCGACGCAACACAGAGTGGTCATGCCACAGCTGGCTGGGCGGTCGGCAATAGCGGGGTTGCCATCAGTTATAATGGCACCAGCTGGTCTTCACAAAATACCGGCAGCGCTCAAAATCTTTTTGGCGTGGGTCTGTTTGGCATCGGCAAGGATGTCTGGGCGGGAGGCGCATCCGGGACACTCATGCATTGGGATGGCTCAGCCTGGTCAAGTATTTCTTCCGGTATAACGACACAAATAAACGCCTTATCGGTCATCGCGCCTCAGCAGTATCCTTCTGCCTGGCAGGAAATATATCCTTAACATCTGGCTAAAAACTATCCGCTGGGTATAATAAGGCATGGTTTTATTTTTGCCAGGGAATGCTTGAATGAAAGTAGCATCGCAAGTTGAATCGTACGCAAAAAAACTGATAAAGAAGTTTGAACCATGGCTCAGTGATTCAGCACCGCTTGATGCTACCCAGCGCATTTGTTTAAGCTTTACCGGGAATGTAATTTCATTATTACAAATCAATAAAAGCACTGACAATGTTGATATCCTGCTGAACGAAGACATTGAATTTGATAGCACAGAAAATCTCACTACGTTGCTGACTGGCATCAATAAGCGCTATCGACTCGAAAATGTTCCAGCTTACTGGTTGCTGTCACCCGAAGATTATCAATTATTTTTTATCGACGCTTTGCCCGTCAAAAGCGATGAGTTTCAAGACGCCCTTAACTGGCGTTTGCGTACATTAGTCAACTACCCTATTCAGGAAGCAGCGTCGGATTATTTCATGTTACCGGCAAAAAAAGGCGCCTCCAATCAGCCGATGGCGGTGGCTGTCACCGCGCGCAAACAGGAACTGCAAAAAAATATTGATATCTTTGAAAAAGCCGGCATCGCACTGACCGCCATTGACATACCGGAGCTGGCCATGCGGAATTTATCCACCACATGCGAAAACGACGAAAAAAGTACGGCGTTTTTATATTTTTATAACAACATGGCGATACTGAATTTAACGCGTCAAAAAATTCTTTATTTTAACCGCCGCATTACCATCACGCAGAATGATCGAACAGCGCCAGGTTTTTATGAAAAAATGAGCCTGGAAATTTTGCGCTACTTCGATTATTTCCAAAGCCAATGGCGTTATCCCAGCCCGAGCCGGTTTTTCATCGCCGCACATGATGGCAAAACAGATCACATCATCGCGGGTCTTGGCAAGCATTTGATGACACAGCTTGAACCCTTTCCTTTGTCCAGGATCATTGTCGATCAAAGTAAAGCGTCGCAATTAACTGGTTCGCTGTTATCACTGGGCACGGCGCTGCGACAGGAGGAAACGAATGTTACGGCAAGACATTAACTTATATACAGCGTTCAAATCTTCCTCTCCCGTACTGGAGATTTTAACCTGGAAACAGATGGTATTGAGCAGCGTTGGATTTTTACTATTATTAATATTTAGTTATATACTAAGTATCAGTGATTTGTTCTATAAAAAGTACGAGTTGCATAGCCTTAATAATGATATCGTTCGTCTTCAATCACAGTTCGAATATAAAAAATCGCACTATCCTTCCTTCTTTTTCTCGGACAATGTTGCCAAAGTGGTGGCCGATCAGGAAAAAGACATGCAAATGGAAGCGCAGCTGCTCGAAAACATTGCGACACGTATTACGTTTTCAAATATTTTATTGACCTTGGCCGAAATCAAGCTGCCAAGCAACTGGATTACCAAAATAAATATTGACGAAAGCGGAAATGTCGTGGAATTAACTGGAAACTCACTTTCCATGCCTGACTTAAAATTATATTTTACTCAAATTGAAAACAATCCTTATTTTAAAAATGCTCATGTGACCATCAACAGCGTTGAACACAAGCCCAAAGACAATTACCCCGATTTTCAAACCTACATGATTAGCATTGCGAAGACTCAAAATGAAAAATCAAATTCTTAGATTAAGAACCTGGTTTGAACAGCTTTCGCTACGCGAGCGGGCGCTTTTTGCTTTGTTAGTCTGGGCAGTCATCTATGCGTTTTTCGGCCTTATATTTTTAAGACCGGTGAATAACCAGCGCGCGGTATTTCAGGATAATATAAAACAAGCGCAAGACAAAATTAACAGTCTGAATTTACAAATCGACGCAGTTGATAAAATCGCCAGTAGTGCGTTGTACCTTGAATGGCAGAAGCAACATGCCAACTACGAAAAAATTCAAATACGATATAAAACATTGTTGACTAACTTTTCCTCGAGTAATTGGCTTCAGATCATTAAATCTGTCATTGCCAGTCATCCCAACATCACGCTCACTCACATTGAAAACTCGCAGGAGTCGCCTTTTACCTTAGGTAGCACACTCGTCAGTGAAGGTATCTTTCAACAAAACTTGACCGTAATGGTTTATGGTGATTACTTTAATTTTATCAATTACTTAGAGCATATTGAAAAATTGCTGCCCAATGTTCGCTGGGACACGCTTAACTATGAAGTGATTACCTATCCGACGGCAAAAATTACCATGGAATTTACTGTATTTTATGTTAACCCAATTAAAAGCTAAAATAGTTGCCATAATAATGGTCATCATGCCATTAATGGGTGCAACGGTGATCAACAAGAGTGCTCTGCACGATCCCACTGAGCCTCCTCCTGATTTTATGCCCGCTGTCAAAAACAATGAAATCAGTTATCGAAGCATGAATCTTAACGCTATCTTCATTAAACCTAATGCTCGCTGGGCGGTAATCAATGGCCAAGTGTACCATGAGGGCGATGCGGTGGGCGAATATATCATTACAAACATTCACGTAGATACGGTAGAATTAATCGATTCAGCTCACAACAAAGAAGTATTAGAATTGGTGACTCCCATTAAAAAAATGGTGGTCCCGGCTAAGGAAAGTAGGGATGAATGAAAGAGTAAATGGATGTTTAAAATTGTTAGCCGGATTTATCATAGGCTGCTTTGCCGCGTTTCTTGCCAGCTGCCATATTCAACACCCCACGCATAAAACGTCTATTCAGCAAAGTGAAAGTATCCTGGGACAAAGTATTCGACAAAACGAAAAACTGTCGGCCAAAGGATCCCGGCCACCAGCCAATCTAAATTCTGCCATGCTGCCATCGTTGTCGCATTATGTTAATCCTGTTAATCGAACGCAGGCACGTTTTGACATATCTGCCAATAAAATTCCCGCGCGTGAATTTTTTATGAGTCTGGTTGCCGGTACAGACTATAACATGATAGTAAGCCCAAACATTTCCGGCAGCATTTCACTGGAACTCAAAAATGTGACTATCCGTCAAACGCTTGAAGCGGTGCGAGATGTTTATGGCTATGATTTTCGTCAAACCTCATATGGTTTTGAAGTAGCGCCACCACAATTACAAACTCGGCTATTTCATATTAATTATCTCGACGTTGAACGCAGTGGCAAGTCTTATATTCAACTAACCACTGGCCAAGTCAGTAATGTGGTCGGTTCAACTACCGCGGGTGGGACACTAAACACACCTTATCCTGCCACGCCCTTACCGGGAAATGGCGCGCCAAATGGAACGGATACCATTAGCAGCATTGAAACAAAAAGCGAAATGAAGTTCTGGGAACACATCGAAAAAACAATTAATGGCATGATGGGTAAAGAAGACGGCCACGCTGTGACAGTTAACGCGCAGACAGGCATCATTTCCGTGCGCGGTTTCCCCGCAGAGTTGAATCAGGTAGCACGATACGTCAATAGTTTGCAGTCCAGTTTAAACCGGCAAGTCATATTGGAAGCTAAAATTCTCGAAGTCCAGTTGAATGATGAGTATCAGGCAGGTGTGGACTGGAGTATTTTAGGTAACCCAGCAAATGACGCTGTTGATGCAAATGGCAACTTGATTGATAACAGTGCCGGCCTTGGTCAGGACGCTATCAAACAATTTGCTGATAGCAATCTGAAAGATTTTACCGGAATCTTTGCCTTCCGCGTAAAAGGTAACTTTAAAGTGTTGGTGCAGTTACTGCAAAGTCAGGGGAACGTGCAAGTATTATCAAGCCCACATATTTCAACGGTTAATAACCAAAAAGCGGTTATCAAAGTTGGACAGGATCAATTTTTTGTTACCGGTGTGTCAACTTCCAACACTATCATTGGCACTAATACACTTCCTTCACAAAACGTCACGCTCACACCGTTTTTCTCTGGCGTCACGCTCGATGTCACGCCTGAAATCAGCAGTGACGATACAGTCGTGCTGCATATTCACCCAAGTGTCAGCCTGGTACAAGAGCAAATAAAAGAAATTGGTTTGGGAACCAGCGCAACCGGTACGCCAAATAATCTAACTCTGCCACTTGCGCAAAGTACCATCCGTGAATCGGACAATATTGTGCGGGCTAAAAACGGTCAAACCGTCGTGATCGGAGGTTTGATGCAGAATAATACCGCTGAAACAGTTGTATCCACGCCATGGCTTGGAAAGCTGCCGTTTATTGGCTCCTTGTTCCGCCGCACCGTGCAAAATTCAACCAAGTCCGAGCTGATTATTCTACTGCGACCTACTGTCGCAACAAATCGTAACTTTACGAATGAGATGAAAGAATCAAAGAGTCGTTTCCAGAAAATACAGCGTCCCTTCCATGAAGGCAGCTTGCCCAAAATATTTGGCAATGAAGCTGAATGCGTAGATGACTAAAGGATAATCCGTATGTACGAAAATTTTTTTCAGCTAACATCGATGCCTTTCAATCTGACGCCGAACCCTGTTTTTTTCTGTCAGCTCAAGGGGCATCAGGAAGCGCTTAATATCTTGCAGTTCTGCATTAAAAGTGGCGAAGGTTTTATTAAAATCATCGGCGAAGTGGGTTCTGGAAAAACATTACTATGTCGTAAATTGCTGGAAAGCCTCGACGAACAGTATGTCACCGCCTACATCCCTAATCCTGATTTGTCCCCCATTGAAATGCGTAAAGCATTTGCACGTGAACTGGGGCTTGATCCCGCCGCCTGGCAAGATCAACATGAGCTGTTAACCGCGATTTACCAACATTTAATTACGCTGCACGCCGCCGGAAAAAAAGTTATTTTGCTGATTGATGAGGCACAAGCGCTAAGTGACGAAAGCCTTGAGACGGTGCGCCTGCTCACTAATCTTGAAACTGAAAATTCCAAACTATTACAGGTTATATTGTTTGGGCAACCAGAGTTGAATGAGCGGCTTAACAAGGCTCATTTACGTCAATTAAAACAACGCATCACCTTTTCCTATAATTTGCCATTAATGAATCGTGAAGATCTCGATATTTATTTGTTTCATCGCTTGCGCATTGCGGGCAGCGTCCAAAGTAACCTGTTTTCCAGGAAAGCACGCAACATATTGCATCAGGCAAGCAGTGGCATCCCGCGTATCGTCAACATCCTGTCGCACAAGGCTATGCTGGTGGCCTATGGTCGTGGCAATAAGCAGATTGACCATAAAATTATGCGTCTGGCGGTCAAGGACACGGACGTGGCTATTAAATTCAGGCGTTACTCGCAGTTAAAATATGCGGCTTATATACTTATCGGCGGTTTAGGATTAACCGCTGCCATTTTACTCTTGGGAAGTTGAGTGCAATGAGTCTAATCAATCAAATGCTCAAAGACTTGGAAAAGCGTAAAGACCGGGAACAAACCATAACCTCCATTCCCATCATCCAGACTTTTGATTCTGATCATATATCATCCCGCTCGAAAATTATCACTGGGGTTATTATTGCCTCTTTATTGCTAGTCTTGATCTCTTTCGTTCAGTCGTTTTTTACTAGCAAACATCAGAGCATACAAACCATACAAAAAGATAAACCCGCGCTTGTCACGCAAAATGTCGCGCCAATGATAGATAACTCCTTGCTTACGCCAGTTAATATTACCGGCATTACGGTGCAAACCAGAGAAAATATAACTGAAATAACCTTTATGCTGAATCATCCCGCGCTTTATGAATTAACCAGCAACAATATGCAAAATCAACTGGTTCTTACTATTGAAAAGTCGCAATTACTGACAGAAATTCCGCCCGCGCATTTTATGAATGACGCTATTCAATCACTAAACGCCAGCGAAATGAATGGCGATATGCGCTTCAATCTGACACTTAATGCCAATGCGGCGCTAAAATATGTCAACCTGAATACTGACAATAAAAATCCCGAACTTGTCATTGCGATTGAAAATCGCGCTGCTGACACGCACAACATATCGATACAACACAACGCGGCGATTAAAACGCCCGCCGCACAAAGTTTGCTATTACAGAAATACCAAATCGCGCTTGAGGAAGCTAAACTTGGCAAGCTACAACAGGCCATTTCTAATCTTTCCGCTTTGCTTGAAGTGGATCCCGAATATCAAGATGCCCGCACAACCTTAGCCGCTTTGCTCATAGACAAAGGCAACACGCCGCAAGCAACCAGGATTGTTAATGATGGGTTAAATATTTTTCCGGATTATGCGCCATTTGTTGAGCTAAAAGCCAGATTGCTGACGCATGATGGCAAAATCCAGCAAGCCTTGAATTTATTACAAAGCGCTGTACCACCTATCTCGGAAAATCCGGACTATCACGCACTCATCGCTGCCTTGTATGAACGCAGCAATAAAGATTTATTCGCGGTTCGCACTTATCAAAAATTGCTGGCGATTGACCCTCATAATGGCAGCTGGTGGTTTGGCCTTGCTGTCTCTTACGACAAATTAGGTAAAACGCGCGATGCCGCCACTGCTTATGAACGTGCCCAGTCGGAAGGTCATTTAAACACTGCTTCGCTTGCTTATCTGCAAAAGCGACTTGAATCGTTGCAGGAGGCACAAAATGATAAAACCTAGAAAGACGTATATCGCGGAAATGCTGCTTGGTAAAAATCTTATTACCCGGGAGCAATTAGACAAGGCAATGGAAGAGCAAAAGAAATCTGACAAAAAAATCGGTCAGATTCTGATTGATCTCGGCTACATTGATGAAACCAAATTGTTGCATCTCGTTGCCGAACAACTGCACATTCCTTATATTGATGTAAAAAATTATCCTTTGGATCCCGCGATAGTAAAGGTTCTACCGGAATTTTACGCGCGGCACTATCGCGCAATTGTCTTAAAACACGACGAAAATAGTTATCTGGTAGGCATGGCCGATCCGCAAGATCTGTTTGCTCACGATGAAATACAACGTCAGCTTAATAGTAATTTTTCGCTGGCTTTGATTCGCGAAGAAGATCTAGTCGACGTGCTTGACGCCATTTACCGACGCGCCGATGAAATTTCTCATTTTGCCGAGACGCTTTCGGCGCAAATGAAACCTGATGCCCAGGATATTTTTGCCAACATTCAAGACTTGAACGCCGCTGATATTCCTGTCGTCAATCTCATTCGCTCTATTTTTGAAGACGCCGTGCAAGTCGGCGCTTCCGATATTCACATTGAACCAGACAAGAGTGTCATGCATATCCGCTTGCGAGTAGACGGCGTGTTGCAGGAACAAACGCTTGAAGATAAAAACATCAGTCAACCGCTGGTGCAACGTATCAAGTTAATTTCTGGCTTAAATATCGCTGAAAAGCGACTGCCACAAGATGGTCGATTTACCATTACTGTCAAAGGTAAAACGTTTGATATTCGTGTTTCAACTCTCCCTACGCAATATGGTGAGTCACTGGTGATGCGTTTGCTCAACCAGTCAGATGCGTTATTACAATTAGATCAAGTAGGCATGCCTGAAAAAATTCTGGATTATTATAAACATGCAATTACGAGCTCCTACGGCTTGATCTTGTTTGTGGGCCCGACTGGTTCGGGTAAATCAACCACTTTATACTCTACTTTAAACACTATCAACTCACCCGACGATAAAATTATTACGGTTGAAGACCCAGTAGAATACCGGCTGCCTCGTATTAACCAGGTACAAGTGAATCCGACCATCGGACTCACTTTCGCTTCCATTTTGCGTTCTATTTTACGCCAGGATCCGGACATCATTATGATCGGTGAAATGCGTGACCAAGAAACCATGGAAATCGCGTTACGAGCCGCCATGACCGGTCATTTGGTGTTTGCTACCTTGCATACAAATGACACCATCAGCGCCGCGACGCGTTTACTCGATATGGGCGCGAAAGGCTATCTGGCAGCCAGTGTGTTGCGTGTCATCGTCGCGCAGCGTCTGGTGCGCGAAATTTGCGACAAATGCATTACCGACGACCCACTCACTGAAGCTGAGCGCATCTGGCTTAAATCGTTTGGTAAACATGAATTTGCCGATGTTATGTTCAAGCATGGCAAAGGTTGCTCTCACTGCCATCATACAGGTTATCGAGGGCGTCATGGTGTGTTTGAACTGCTACCCATCAGTGAGGAATTAGCTGATGCCATGCGCGTAAACAATTCGAGTCTGTTCCATCATCTTGCCAGCAAACAACCTTTATATCGACCACTGGTACTTGCGGGTCTGGATTTGGCCGCGACAGGCATTACCACAGTACAGGAAGTCATTCGCATGACGGGTGAGATTTAATCATGCAGCATTATTCTTATCGCGGCAGGGATAAGGAAGGCCGCCTTAAAATTGGCGAGCGCATCAGCGAATCTCCTGATAATCTCAGCGCCGCGCTGATTAAAGAAGGCATCACGCCAGTCAGCATCGAATTAATAAAAACTCGCACGGGCTTCTGGAGCAGCCTTTCTGATCGCCTGCTTGGCGAGCAAGCCAAACTAGATGAACTTTCCATTTTTTCTCGTCAAATGCAATTACTAAATAAAGCCGGTGTGCCTATTGTTTCGGCGCTGCATCAACTGGCTGCCAATACTCGCAGTCGACAATTTGCCTTGGCACTGGATGGTGTGGCGGATAATCTGGCAAAAGGCACTAGCATGGCATCATCCATGCGTTTATATCCCAATATTTTTTCAACACTGATGGTTAACATTGTAGACATTGGTGAAACAACTGGTCATTTAAGCGAAGCGTTTGGGTATTTGTATGAATATCTGGAATTTGAATCTTCCAGCATTAAGCAATTCAAAACCGCGTTTCGCTACCCCATGTTTGTGCTTATCTCGATTTTTGTTGCTATTGCCATTTTAAATATTTTTGTCATACCGACGTTTGCAAAATTTTATTCTGGACTCAATGTTGAGCTGCCGTGGCAAACACGTTTTATTATTGACGTTTCCAGTGTGGTTGTTAATTATGGTTATTTGATACTTGCCGGATTAATAATAGGCGTCATTTGGTTATATAAATATATTCACACGCCTAATGGCAAATATAAGTGGGACAAGCTGCAATTGCGCATCCCGATTTTTGGCAAATTACTAAAACGCATCATCATCATCCGTTTTTGTCAATCTTTGGAGATCGTGCTTAAATCCGGTATTGCGGTCAATCAGGGACTGGCGCTAGTTTCAAACACTATTACCAATGCCTATATCAATCGTCAGATTCTGGATATGCAAGCTTCTATCGAGCGGGGTGTGTCATTTACGAATGCTATTAGCAAAATAGAACTTTTTAGTCCTCTGGAAATTCAGATTCTGGCTGTCGGCGAGAAAAATGGTGAGTTATCTCCGGCCCTGGACTTTATCTCCAAGTTCTATAACCAGGAAATTCAATATGACTTAAAACGTCTAAGTGACATGATTGGCCCCATCATGCTCGCGGCCATAGCGGTTTTGGTATTAATTATTGCTTTGGGTGTTTATTTACCAATATGGAATATGATAAATTTAAAGCATTAGCTTTTAACAGGGAAGTAATAACATGAAGTCTAGTTACCGTTCGCAGGGTTTCACGTTAATTGAATTAGTCATCGTCATAGCCATTATTGGTATTCTGGCGGCTGTCGCTATTCCAAACTACATTAATATTTCTGGTAATGCTCAAATTGCCGCCACCAATGCTATTGCTGGCGCATTGTCTGCCGCTAATGCCAGTAACTATGCTGCTCGTAACCTAAGTAATACTTTTGGGGTGGCAGTAGCTAATTGCACGGATGTTGCCAGCACGTTACAGGGAGGCTTGCCCACTGGCTACACTATCACTGCTGCAACGATAGCAGTGGGCGCATCAGTAAGCTGCACTTTGACTGGGCCAAGCTCGTCGACGGCTGTCTTTACTGCAACCGGGATAACCTAAAAGGTAATTTATGTCATCTAAATCAAAACAAAGCGGCTTTACCTTAATAGAGTTGGTTATCACAATCGCTATTATTGGTATCTTGGCGGCTGTCGCTATTCCAAAATTTATTAACTTATCTAGCACCGCGCAGACTAATACAACCAATGCCATCGCTGGCGCGCTTTCCGCAGCTAATGCAAGCAACTACGCTGCACGCAAACTCAGCTCCAGTCTGGGTGTGGCAGTAGCAAACTGTACCGACGTCGCGAGTACTTTACAAAGTGGGTTACCCACGGGTTATACCATTACCGCTGCAACGGTGGCGGTGGATGCGACTGTCACTTGCACCTTGACAGGGCCAAGCTCCTCGACAGCGACATTTACCGCGACGGGGATAACTTAATAGCTAGCCGTGTAAGAGATATGAGACTCACTCAACCTAATTGTTAACGGTAACCACGGACCGGTAGATCTGTTTTTTTCTCGCTGCGCTGCGAAAAAGAAACAGAATCTCCCGGTCCGCCGTTCAAATCCTGTTAATTACGTAGATGTGATTGGTGTAGCGCGTAGCGCGGACATGTTTTGTATGTCCGGGGAAATGCTGCTCAATCAACAGTAAATCTCTTCGCAATTAATTCCACCCAAATGACACATCCCATCCAAAAACTTCCACTGTGCCGCCGCGGCGCGCTCAGTCGCTTTTGCAGCTGCTTCTGGCTCAACATATTTCTCGATTAACTCTGCCACTTTACGTGAATGCTCCACATCATAAGTCTGATGCGCGGTGAAAAATGCTAGTGTCGCTTCATCGGAAATACCATAAAACTTTTTCAGCCCTTCAATTTTAGAGGCTGATACCCCTGGCACTTGTGATTCGTACGCATAAAGCGCGCATAGACCATCACGCCAGTCTTGTTCCGCTAACTGATCAAATGTATCGACCAGCGCTTTGGTTTCATCAAGCAGCACTTCTTTATGCACTGCGTCACGCGAAATGCCTAAACCTTCCGCGAATTGCATCCATAAAGCAGGGTGATCTGTGCCATGCAATTCTTCGTCCGCCAGATTTTCCAACAACACCTTACGCACATTAATGGGATATTGAAAATCATCACTTCTGCGGCATTTGGCATAAGCTGTTGCAATGAAACAGGGAAATGAACTGACTTGATGATAATACTGCGCTGCGTAACGCTGCAGAATATCACGGCTTAACTCACCCGCCGACCAGGCCTGGTAAAAGGTATGTTTTAACAAATCATATTTGGCGATAATGTCGTTTAAACGAGTGATGAGTTGCATGTAAAGCGCTCCTGTTAGCGGTAGATAATGGGTGAATTATGAAGGCACGGCTAATGCAGTCAAGCTTTAGTTCTTTCTTTATAATCAATGGGCTAAGATTAGTCTATATTGTATATTTTATAGGCATTTTGCGCTAAATAGCCTATACTTAAAGTATGAAGTCAGTTTAACGTTTTGCTCAGCCCATGATGACTAGTCCATGGGTTTCTTTTTATTCCCAAAAAGCGTCGTCCCGGCGCAGGTCGGGATCCAGTTCATGACTCTGGATCCCGGCATTCGACGGGACGACGCTATTGGTTCAGGTTCTTTAAGCGGTTGTCTCTCTGGCGTGCTCACGCACAACGTGATGTGCTTGCAATCCACCACTGACTGATTCAGGAACAAACTCGACCGCATCCCCCACCGTCAGCTTGTTAAACGATGGATAAGCGGCATTGGTGATACTGAAATAGTATTGATCGCCCAATAAATCTTCAATAAATCCGAATCCTTCTTCAGTAACAATTCGGGTTACATAGCCATGTTTAACATGATTGTGCGATTTCACGTGGCCATGACGTCTGCGGGAATGGTCGTCCAGTTGCCGTCCTAACGCGTTAAATCCCTCTCTAATCGCGATATAAACATCCTCGCTGGTTTTTCGGGTTGATACCAATTCTTTGCCTGGTACCGTCACATCAATGCGGATATTAAAAAGTTTACCTCTATGCTTATGTTTTTGTGGAATGTCGATAACGACGCGACAGCTTGTTATGCGGTTGTTGAATGTTTTCAATTTTTCTGCTTTTTTACGGATGATTGCCTGAAGGGCTTCGGAATTGGTCATATCGCGGATAGTCAACTGTAATGGTAACATAACAACCCCCTCTTGTATTATTTTAGATTTTTTAACTAATTGATTTAATTGAGATTAACCTCCCTCCTTAGTAAAATGATGGGCTCTATAAATTTATTATAGTCCATTTATAGGAAGTGTAGATTAAGTAAAATAACGATTAAAAATAAGCATCTACCATAGCGGGTGTCACAGCTGAAAGGGTGGCGGGTTGCCATTGGGGCTTCTGGTCTTTATCAATAATCACAGCACGTATGCCTTCTTTAAAATCGTGCGCTTTCAAGAATTGACGAACGAGTTGGTATTCCATTTTCATACATTCATCGAAATCAAGTTTTTTCCCGCGCTGTAACGCGGCCAGGGTGATCTTAAGACTGGCGGGGGATTTTTTGTTTAAAGATTCAATAGCGTGATTGGCGAACGCATCATGTGCGTTTTGCAATGCTTGCAGTATTTCTTCCATGTTGTTTTTGGCGAACCAGTCATCGAGCTGTGTCAGATGTGGTTGTAATGGCGCGGTATCCGGTGTAATAGAAAATTCATTAATAATGTTGGTTACCGACACGTTTGCGTCTTTATCAAAAGCGGTGTTAACAAGCGCGTCGCGTAAATCATAAAATGATGTCTGCGGAATTTTATACTGCGCGATGCCTAGCATGACACAATCATCGCTTTTAATGCGCGCGCCGGTGAGGCCAAGGTAATAACCTGTGTGCTTGGGTAAGCGTGGCAGGAAATAGGTGCCGCCTACATCTGGGAAAAAACCGATACCGGTTTCTGGCATGGCGAATAATACGCGATCGGATACGACGCGATGTGAACCATGAATGGAAATGCCTACGCCGCCGCCCATGACAATGCCGTCCAAAAATGCGATGTAGGGTTTAGGGAAATGGAAAATCGTTTGATTGAGTTGGTACTCATCGCGGAAGAAAGTTTCCATCGATTTGTGAATGTGTCGCAGATCACCGCCGGCGCAGAATGCACGATCGCCGTTAGCCTGTATGATCACTGCTTTGATTTGCTTGTTGTCTTGCCACTTTGTTAGCTGCGCTTGTATGGCATTGACCATGGTGTGGTTGAGAGCGTTAAGCACGTTTGGGCGGTTGAGGGTGATGAGGCCGATGTCGCCACCGTTGCCAGGCAACTCGTTAAATAGTATTTCTGCTTCAGTCATGCGAATCATTCATCCTAATGGTTAACGATAAGTAGCCCGGACATGTTTTTTATGTCCGGGACTAAATCAACTCCATCGGTGATACGGTAACCACGTCCCGGTAGATCTGTTTTTTTTCTCGCTGCGCTGCGAAAAAGAAACAGAGTCTCCCGGTCCGCCGTTCAATACCTGCCGCTAGCGCGCTCGACGTTGTCCTTGCGAAATAACGTCGTCCCGACGAAAACCGGGATCAAGGCGTAGCCCGGATGAAACGCTTTTTGTTTCATCCGGGAAAGTGGTTAATTTCCTTTAAACGTTGCTGCTCGTTTTTCCAAAAATGCTTTTACGCCTTCTTGCTTATCCGCTGTCGTGCAGCATAAACCAAAATGCGTTGCTTCTAATTCCAGTGCTTGTTCCAGCGGCAAGTTGTAGCCCTGGTTGATCACATCAATAATACTTTGCATGGCGACGGGGCCAAGCTGGACTAATTCTTTTAGTAATGTGCGGGCGCGCTCTAATAGTGCTTCTGGTGCGACAAGTTCATTTGCGAGCCCCCAACGAAATGCTTCTTCCGCGCTGAAGCGTCTGCCAGTCAAACAGATTTCCAGGGCACGGCCTTTGCCAATCAGGCGTGAGATGCGTTGTGTGCCACCGAAACCGGGAATAACACCTAGCTTGATTTCTGGCTGGCCGAATACCGCGTTATTTGCCGCGATTCGCATGGTGGCTGCCATAGCGAGTTCACAGCCGCCGCCGAAAGCATAGCCATGCACAGCAGCGATGGATGGCTTGCCGAGGTTTTCCAGTGTATTAAAAACTGATTGTCCAAAGCGAGCAAACGCCAGGCCATTGATACCATTTAATTCCGCCAGTTGATTAATATCAGCGCCCGCGCAAAATGCCTTACCTTCGCCGGTTAATAATATGGCTTTTACCGCGCGATCGTGTTTTGCTTGCTGGAAAATATCGGACAAACGCTGCAGCACCGCTTGATTAAGCGCGTTTAATTGTTCGGGTCGATTGAGTGTAATTTGTAAAATGCCAGATTCAACTGCTGAAATCTTGACGACATCATTCATGACTCATCCTTAATTTTTGTTATTCCATGTTATATGTTATTTGCTGTAACCACCTTCCAATGCTATTGCTTCAGAATTAAGAAATTCAGTGACACTCTTTGAACTGAGTTGTCGTCTGCTTTGTATCGCGAGATATAAAATTCCCGCGCTAAAAATTGCAATGATCAGGAAATCCCAGCCGAAAGGTATTTGGTTCATCCCGCCAAATGAGCCTAACCAGGAAAGCCCGACAATGCCAGTCAAATAAGGCAAAATCCAGATCGCAGAACGTAATTCTGCTTTTTCCAGTTTGACAGTACCACGCAAGCAGGCGATTACGAACAACAGCACCCCTGCAAGTAAAACATACGCTAGCTTGGAAATAGTTTCCCACCCTGTCCAGTAACTGAATAGATTGCAGGAGTAAAACGCCAGAAAGCAAAGTATATTCGCCGCTGGCAAACGGAATGGCCGTGGATTATCTGGCAAGGTGATACGTAAACAGATTAATGCAATGGGTCCCATTGCATAGGTGATAACCATCGCGGAGACTAAAAAGTTCACCATGGCTTGCCAACCCGGCAGCGGCAAAAATGACAACATGCCTAACACAAAATTCACCATGATCGCCCATACAGGAAAGCGTTGATGATTTAAGTGAGAAAGTATTTTAGGAACGTAACCCACGCGGCTCATCGCGTAAAGAATGCGTGCGGTGCCTGTTACATAAACCAAACCCGCTCCGAGTGGTGATACAACTGAATTTATATATATTAACTTAAGCAACAACACCAATCCCAGCGCAGAGGCCAAACCTACAAATGGCCCGATATCGCCGGAAAAACTTAAGTTTTGCCAGCCACCGGCGAGAGCTGAATTATCCAGTGCGCCAATGAAGCATACTTGCAAACCTAAATATAACAACAAACATCCCAATACCGCTCCCGCCGTACTAAGCGGGATGGCAATAGATAATTTCTTTGCTTCGCCAGCCATCTCAACGCCGCTTTTAAAGCCGTTAAATGCCAGCACGATGCCGCCTGTCGCCACCGCGCCAAAAATAGCTTTCCACCCTTCCGCGGTGGTGGTGGATGCCATCATGCCTGAAAAGTTTGCCGGATTAAAACGCGTGGAAAAGATGACAAATATAGTGAGTAATATGACAGAGAACTTGAAAACGAATAAAATGAAATTAGACCTGAGTAACCCACGGTAACTGTAAATATTCACAAAACATAAACCAAGCATCAAGATAGTCGCCCACACATAACCCCATCCTGTCAGCGTGGGTACGCCATTTGAAAGATGCATCAGTGATGGAAAAAATAATGCCGCATATTGCAATACAGCTTGTACTTCTATAGGCGCAAGCATCAGCGTGGTAATCCATGCCACCCAGCTCATTATAAAACTGGCGAACGTGCCATGACTAATTTGTGGAATGTGGGTGGAACCGCCCGCCACAGGCAGCAAAGAAGACAATTCCGCGAAGGTAAGCGCGATAAGGATGGCGGAAATACCACCAATCGTCCATGAGAATATAGCTGCAGGACCCGCTACTTTTGCCGCGTAAAGTGGTGCGAATAACCAGCCGGAACCAATGATGGCATTCATGCTAAGCATGAACAACATAACAGGAGAAATGCGACGCATTTGAGCATTCATTATAATTAGCCCTCGTTTTTTTATTCGGGTGACACTGCCTGTTGTTTTGCTTTATGTTTCAGCTGAGTTCGTTCAATCGAATACTTCGCTTCTTCCGCCGTCACTACACCTTCTGGTTTACCATCTAGATCAAAACGAACCGCGCCTTCAACAACGCATTTATGATATGACATGGTATTCACATAGTAAGAAAGGCTCTTGACCATACAAGCCTTGTCTTCGGTGACGATTGCTTCCATCGTGCTTAAACGCTTTACCAGGTCTTGCTTGATACCTTTTTTCAACGGAGCAATGCCATCCGTCGATTTAAAGCATGAAGGAAAATAAGCTCGCAGTAATTCTACGCCGTATTGCGCGTACTCCAGCCATTTTGGTTTTTCCGCACGATTAGGCCGTGGGCTGGGCGATCTTTGTTGTGCAGGTTTTGTCGTCTGTTGGCGAGCCTGCCTGGGAGGGTGACTTTTCTTTTCACTCTCAGGAAATTTATCCGCGACCGCCTGCAACTGCTCTTTTAAACTTGCATTACTCATTTAGCATTACCAAAAGAATTAGTACGACTGGTTACTCTAAATACTTATTGATCTAAAATCAACCTTGATAGCAAGTAAGAACAGTGATAAATTTTAACCTCCTGAATAACACTGTCTAATCAAAATACTAGAAGGAAAATTTAACATGCCTAAAAAGAGAATCGCGAAGCGCGAAACCAAACAAATCAATAGCGCCGCGACCATTGCCCAGCTGGATAAAGATTTCTCAACCCTGCCAGCCAAGCTCGCTTCAGAGATCAATAAAGAATTAAGCGCGCTCAAAAAGAAGCAAGGTGAGCTAAAAAAAGCCGTTGCTCAAACGTCGTCTGAACTAAAAACCACGGAATCACGCATCAAAGCCGCCTCAAAAACCAAAACCGCTACCGGCAAAAAGCAACTGGCAAAAGCAAAGAAAGCGCTGCAGGAAGCAAGCAAAATTCATCGTGCCCTGGTAAATGAATTAAGCAGCATTACTAAAAATATTGCTAATCATGACAGTAAGCTGGCAAAGATCGCTAGTTTACGCAAAGTGATAGCACAGTTTGATAAAGACTGGGCAAAGAAAGCTAAAAACAGCGCAAAGAGTGTGAAAAAAGTCAAAACTAAACGCAGCAGCAAAAAAGCACCTCGCTTGGCTGTGGTTAAAGATACCACACCAGAGCAATCAAATATTGAAACTTTCAATACTTCGGTAGAGAATGACATGCCTGATAAGACAGCTGACTCAGCTTCTTAAAACAAACATTGAAGTGGATTAGGGCAAACAATGACTAATCCACTCTACCACTTCAATATAACAAGGAAAGATATAAAATATTAAGGACAGCAGGGAGTTAACATATGAATAAAAAAGCAGAAATGACAGCAGATTTAGAAACCATTACCTTGAAGCAGGTCGTAAAAGATACCCTTCGTAATTATTTTTCAAATATAGGCGGTGAACAGCCTGTCGATTTTTATTCGATCTTGCTGGAAGAAATCGAACGACCATTACTGGAAGTTTTGATTAATCATACGCACTATAATCAAGTTAAAATGGCACAAATTCTCGGCATTTCACGTGGTACGCTGAGAAAGAAGTTGAAGCAGTATGGGATGCTGGATTAGGTGTCATCCCCGCGAAAGCGGGGATCTATTTGGAATGGGTCCCGGCCTTCGCCGGGATGACAGTCAATAATACCTGGTGGGATCTGCGATATTTGCCTCCGCAAATCCCTTCTTGCGAAGCACACAACTATCACAAGTACCACACGCACGCGCATCGCTATCTGGTCTATAACATGATAGCGTTTGACTATAATCAACGCCTAATCGGGCTCCTTCACGAACAATCTCCGCTTTGCTTAACATGAGCAGCGGCGCATGGATTGTGAATTTGCTCTCTTCCACGCCCACTTTCGTGCCAAGCGCCGCCATTTGTTCAAAAGAACGTAAAAAATCCGGACGACAATCAGGGTAACCTGAATAGTCAATAAAATTCGCGCCTATAAAAATATTATGCGCGCCGATGACTTCACCCCAGCTTAAAGCAAATGACAAGAAAATAATATTACGCGCCGGCACATACGTAGCAGGAATGTTACCATCACCCGCATAGTCTTGTACGGCAATAGCAGTATCCGTCAAGGCAGACCCACCAATAGCATTTAGCGGCAAGTCTAAAATTTTATGCTCAACCACACCCGCCGCACGCGCAATTTTTTTGCCTTGTTCAAGCTCAATTTCGTGCTTCTGGCCATAACGAAAACTCAGTGCATAAGGAATAAAGCCTTGCTCTTTTGCAATGGCGACGCAAGTTGTTGAATCTAAACCACCTGAGAATAAAATAATGGCTTTTTTCATAGTACTCCCCTTTTATTGGGCGGTAGTATAACATGCGAAGGGGTCAGGTCTATTGTTACTGGCTCCATTCAATTGACCCCATTCAAAAGGACTTATTACATGCAACCAAAACCAGGCTGGGTTTGTGATAAAGAAATTGCGGCGGAAGCCAATATCACTCAAATAATGCAAATACAAGGCTTCAAGAATCTTAAGTCCTTTCATCACTGGACGATGGAACATTACACCGACTTCTGGTCGTTAATGTGCGAACAGCTTGGCGTTCAATTTAAAAAGAAAGCAGATAAAATTTGTGATTTATCGCAAGGGGTGACATCCCCGCGCTGGTTTCCCGACGCCAGCATGAATATCGTGGATAGTTGTTTTAACGCGCCAGCCGAAGCCACCGCGATCATCTATCAAGATACAGCTCAACAACTACATCGCGTAACTTACGGCGAATTACAAAAACTTGTTAATCGTGTAGCGAACAGTTTAATGCGAGCAGGATTTAAAGCAGGAGACGCCATTGGCATCGCTATGCCCATGGATCAACGCGCTGTCGCCATTTATCTTGGCATTATCAAAATGGGCGGTGTTGTTGTGTCGATTGCTGACAGTTTCTCTTCTCAAGAAATGTCGGTGCGTTTAAAAATCGCCAATGCCAAAGCAGTCTTCACGCAAGACGTGATACAGCGCGGTGACAAAACACTGCCATTAGCGGAAAAAGTCGCGCAAACCAACATCGGAAAAATTTTTGTGCTGCCTGCAAATGGCGAATGGCCGGATTTTCTTGTCAGCGAGGATACCTTCACTTCCGTTGCGCGCGATCCCATGGACGCCTGCAATATTTTATTTTCCTCCGGCACCACCGGTGAGCCCAAAGCGATTCCCTGGAACCACACCACACCTCTTAAAGCGGCGAGCGACGCTTTTTTCCATCAAAACATAAAAGCTAACGATGTGCTGGCGTGGCCAACTAATTTAGGTTGGATGATGGGTCCTTGGCTGGTTTACGCCGCACTCATCAATCGTGCCACCCTCGCGCTCTACACAGATTTGCCCAAAGACCGCGCCTTCGGTGAATTTATCGCGCGCGCCAAGGTCACCATGCTAGGCGTGGTGCCAACTTTAGTCGCTACCTGGCGTCAAGCACATTGCATGGAAAATCTAGACTGGCAGGCAATAAAAGTTTTTAGCTCGACGGGTGAATGTTCCAACCCTGATGACATGCTTTATCTGATGTCTCTCGCAGGCGGTAAACCCGTCATTGAATATTGCGGGGGCACTGAAATCGGCGGAGCATATATTTCCAGCACAGTCATTGAAGATAATTATCCTTCTGTGTTTACTACACCTACCATGGGTAATGATTTTGTTATTCTGGATGAGCATGGTAAACCTGCCAACACCGGTGAAGTTGCGCTGATCCCACCCAGCTTAGGTTTATCCACCACACTACTTAACAGTGATCACCTAAAAGTGTATTTCGACGGGATGCCAACGATTGAAGGCGTAACATTGCGACGCCATGGCGATCAACTACATCGCTTAGACAATGGTTATTACACCATTCAGGGTCGCGTGGATGACACTATGAATCTCGGTGGTATCAAAGTGAGTTCGGCGGAAATTGAACGTGCCTTGGCAGGTCTGCCGCAAATTGCTGAAACTGCCGCCATCGCTGTGTCACCGCCAAATAATGGGCCAAGTCTGTTAGTCATTTATGCTTCCACCACCGCGCACTTAAATAAACTGGACACTCAAAAAGCCATGCAACAGCGCATCAGTCAGAAAATTAATCCCTTATTTAAAATTCACGATATTGTATTTGTGCCAGACTTGCCTAAAACAGCGTCCAACAAGATTATGCGGCGGGTGTTAAGAAATCAATATCAGGCATGACGTACCACTACTTTACTGCGTTTCAAGTTCACTTTTGCCATTAATCATTTCCGCGACCGGAACAGGATGGCTGATAAACTGTGTCATATCTGCAGCGGCTAATGGCTGCGCCACATAATAGCCCTGGATTTCCATACAGCCCTCATGGACAAGAAACTCATATTGTTCGCGCGTTTCCACACCTTCAGCCACCGAGACGATACCAAGTTTGTTTACCATGGCGATGATGGCGCTTACAATAGAAGCGGAAGTTTCATCTACTGTGACTTGTTTGACAAAAGACTTGTCGATTTTAATTTTATCCACCGACAAGCGACGTAAATTATTTAGCGACCAATAACCCGTACCGAAGTCATCAATCACTATTTTGACACCCAGGTCTTTTAACGCATAAAGCACACGCAAGGTATTTTCCGGATCTTCCATGATTAACTTTTCAGTCACCTCAATTTCAAGCGAGGCAGCCGGCAAACCAACACGAGAAATGGTGCTTAACACATCATCTGTAAAAGTCGATTGTTTGAATTGTCGTGGCGAGCAATTTACCGCGATGGTTAACGAGGTATAGCCCATTTCATGCCAGTCTTTTAATTGGCGGCATGCCGTGTCCAGCACCCATTCACTTACCGGAACAATTAATCCAGTTTCTTCCGCAAGAGCGACGATTTCATCCGGGGTAATCATGCCATATTCTTTATTTTGCCAGCGCAACAACGCTTCCACGCCGGTGATGGCGCGTGAATCAATAGACATTTTTGGTTGATAATGTAAAAAGAATTCGTTTTTGGCGAGTGCGTGCGCCAATGCGTTTTGCATCGCCATGCGTTCGTGCGCTCTGCCGGTCATCTCAATCGTGTAAAACTGATAATTATTGCGGCCATGGTCTTTGGCGCGATAAAGCGCGAGATCGGCGTTTTTCATCAGTGCTTGCATATTCTGGCCATCATAAGGATAAAGACTAATGCCGATACTGGTGGTAATATATAACTCCTGCCCTTTTATCACTATCGCCTGCAACACTGTATCCAGAATTTTTTGCGCGATCAACGCCACAGCTTCTGTGCGTTTAACGTCTGTGATCACCAAAACAAATTCATCGCCGCCCAGCCGCGCCACCAGATCTGTCGTGCGCACCGTGCTGCGCAAGCGTTCCGCGATTATCTGCAATAATGCGTCGCCAGCCTCATGGCCGATCGTGTCGTTAATATTTTTGAATCTGTCCAGATCAAGGAATAGCAGCGCGAAATTTTGTTGATGACGACGTGAAGAAGCAAGAATATGATTTACAAATTGTTCGAGCTTATTACGATTGGCAAGACCCGTCAGAGGATCGTGATAAGCCATGTGACGCAGTTTTTCTTCGGCTTTTTTCTGCGATGAAATATTCTGCACTTGCACGACAAAATAAGATGGTCTGGACTGATTATCGCGTATTAAAGCTATTGTTATAATCACCCAGACATTTTCACCACCTTTTTGTGAACATTGCAGTTCAAATTGCTGCGATTGCGCTTTGTTTTCAATTAAGTGCTGCATGAAAGTTTGAAAATTCGCCAGATCAGCTGCGTGCATTAATTGAAATATATTTATTGTTAATAATTCATCTTCATTATAGTTAAACAGCTCATAAAATGTTTTGTTGGTTTTGATGAAGCTGCCATCCAGATTAGTCAGCGCGATACCAATATTAGCCAGACCAAACACCGTGTCAAAACGAGTTTGATAATCATACAGTCTGGTTTCAGTGATGGTTTGTTGATTAAGCAGTTCATTAACACGACGGCGCATAACAAGCACCCGGTATGCCAAAGCACCCAGCAAGATAACCAGTACACTACCGATGATGTAATACACCACTAGCGCCATGGTAAGAACTCCTTTCCTTATTAACTTATTATACCATGACGGTGATGGATATAGACTTGAAATAAGTTAGTTTTGGTACTATATCTTTTATAGGGTCTAGATTATTTATTTGGAGGTAAAGAATAATGAAATCCAATAGTTATAAAAATATAGTGGCTGCGGTGTTTTTAAGCACGATAGTGGGCCTACCCACACTCGCCCTGGCTAAGGAAATACCCTTATTACAGGATCCCAAATCTGGCTCGCCAACAACCGGCACTGCTGATCTTTCCTATGGTGTCATCCCTATTTTCACCAGCAAGGATGGCAATTGGGTAAAGATTGGTGATCCCCGCAATGGTAACGTAGGGTGGGTGAAATCGAGCGAATTAAGTGGCAACGACAGCACAAGCGTTATTTTCTCGCATAGCATTTCGACGGGTGGTAAAAATACCAATTATCAGGTTTTCCAATTTGGCACGCCAAGCAAGCTGACACCAGATCAAACTAAAGCCTTACAAAAACTGGAAGAACAACAAGCTGCGGCACGCAATGCTTTACAAAAAGCATGGCAAGACATGATGAATAGCTGGAGCATGCCAGGTCCGATCTTGATGCCGATCATTGTTGTGCCACAACAAAGCCCGACACAAGCGCCTGCTAAAGCACCTAATGAGTAAGTGTAGCCAAACGTCGTCTGAAACGTCGTTCTTATGCAAGTATAAAACGCTGTCCTTACGAAAGTATGAAACGTCGTCCCGGCGAAAGCCGGGATCCAGTCATATTTAAACTAGATCCCGGCTTTCGCCGGGACGACGTTTCATATATGATAAATATATACCTGAACCATGGAAGGATTCTGAAATGCGTGGTCTAATCAACTTTTTCTTAAAATCATTTGTTTTGATCTTTATCAGTTGTGGCAGCGCGTTTGCAGACAACACTGTCACTGTTCCAATATTAACGTACCACGTGTTAAATCCCACTATTCCCAGCAGCATGACTATCACGCCTGCGAAATTTGAATCGCAAGTGAAATGGTTAAAAGACAATGGTTATACGGTGATACCGCTTAAACAATTGGTTAGTTACCTACAAGGAAAAGACGTTACTCTCCCCGCCAAACCTGTCGTCATAACAGCCGATGATGGCTGGAAATCTGATTATACTTACATGTACCCAATAGCACGCAAATATAATATTCCAATTACTTTATTCATCTACCCGGGAACCATCTCAGAAGGAAAAAATGCGCTGACCTGGGATCAATTAAAAGAACTGATGAATTCTGGTTTGTTTGATATTCAGGACCATACTTTTACACATCCTAACTTCAAACAAATGAAAAAGCACATGTCACAAGCAGCTTATGAAAAGTTTGTTCACAAAGAATTATTCGATTCAAAAAAAGTGTTGGAAGAAAAATTAGGAATTAAAGTGGATTATATTGCGTGGCCTTTTGGTATTTACGATGACTACCTGGAACAACAAGCGGCCAAAGCGGGATACGTCATGGCCTTTACCATTGATTTTCGCCACGCCTCTCACATATATCGTCCAACGGCACAGCCACGATATATGATCGTGGAGTCAGAAAGTATGCCAATGTTTGAGTCTATAGTGAAAGGCAAAGCACAAGGTTCAATCGACAACAGGGCATTAGCGAACACGACTAATTAGATTTTTCAGCCAAAGTAGCCTTCGTCGATGACTTTCTGAATCAGTTGCGATTTGGACTCAACTTGTAACTTGAGTTTGATAGTTTCAATGTAATGTTCGACTGTACGTTTTGATAAACCTAACTTATCAGCGACCTGACAGGCGCTTAATCCTCTAACAAGCAAACCAATAACTTCTGCCTGGCGGTTGGTAAAATTAACACCGCTAATTTCGTTAAATTTATCCCGTAAAAAAATTTTCTTTGTCAAGCCAGCAAGATTAACAAGTGACATCCGTGACAGTATGCTAAGTGACTCAGCAAGCGGCTGACTACCAAGTGTTATAGAAAAACCAAACACACCGCAAAGATTCAGTTCGTTGTCGTATGCCGGCATTTTTATAGTAAGGAATTCCGTATGAACTAAACCGTTTTCGTATCTTGTTTCATCTGCTAACAACGGCATCTCTGAACTTAATACTTTTATATCATTCTCTATAATTCGCTTACAACGCTCATCGTAGAGATACTCCATTACGGTTTTGCCTAACACAACATTTAGCGAACTCAAACCTAAGGATTCGATCATCTGCTCATTTGCAACCACACACTCACTTTTTTTATCGAGTAAATAAGTATTACATGGCAATGTATTTACTTCTGCCACAAGCAAATGTTCTGAGGTCGATGGTGGGCAGTTAGATGGATGAACCAGTTTAACGCCATTTCTGTAGGGCGCGATTTCAAATTCTGGGCTGATATTAAATTTAGACACGACGGCAAACCACGTAATCGTTTGTTTTTAATTGTCTTACGACTATATAAGATATCGTTATAAAAAACCACTGTATTTCTACTAGACTTGGCTGGGTGATTTTGAGACAAACTGCAAGCCGGTGATAGTCAACAATATCACAGTCGAAATAATCAACAAAAACCACATGATGCCTGAGAATCCATTGATAAATAGACCATTATCGCCGCCTGTTAACCAATCAAAAATAACCACCGCGATCGTAATACCTATCGAGCCACCAATATTAAACATGGTAACAATGGTGCCCGTCGCCGCACCCGCTCGTTCACTCTCCACCGCTGCCTGAGCTGCGATAATCGATACTGAATTCCCAAATGCCCAAATGCCGCCCAGGCACACAAAGGAAAATAGAATATAAGCCAGGGACGTTTCAGCCGAAAAGAATAATTGCATTAGCGCGGCCAAACAAGCAAAGGCTAATCCAATTAAAACGCAATTAATGATACCGAAACAGTCAGTCAATTTATTGATTAAGAAAGAAGCTAAAAAGACCGACATTGGAATAGCGAATAAAACAATACCAGACATTTTTGCTGACATTTCTTTCAGTGTATGCAAATAAAGCGTGTCAAAAAATAATGCCACAGAACTCAACACGCCCGCCAGAAAGCACAACATGGCGCCAGCAAAAAATAATAATTTAGTAAAATCTTGCAAGTTAAAACAGGGATTTGTCTGTTTACGCTCTACCATTATAAAAATGGGTGTGCTCACTATAAAGGTAATAATACAAGCCCACATGATTTGGGGGTCCGCCTTGTAAATCATGCTAAGCATAAAGCTGCAAATAGTTAGAGCAAACGTAACTGTTTAGCGGTTAACGCTGAACAGTTACTATTTTTTTATATATAATGTTTCACGTTTTAGGAAACATTAAAACTATACAAGAAAATTCAGGATAAAAAACCTGTAAGAAATACTGAGATATTTAATACCCTAGGGGAGGTATGGTAGCCCGGATGAGTGCTTTTCTCATCCGGGGAGCGATTCGTCGTTAAACACTGCCGCTGGGATCGCATCTCGCCTATCCCTTCCGGCATTAAATTAATAATTTCAATCCCAGCACATTAGCTGCTTTATTTAACCGCTGATCAAAACAGGCAAACGTGACAGGCTGGCTCGATTGCCTGAATAACAGAACAGCGGCAGCTAAATGAACGCTGTCATAAGCTCGTAGTGCAAATACGTCAACAAGGTCAACCGCAAGTTGCATTAGATTTTTACTATTTTCAACTTGCAAATAATTTTCCCAATCATGAGTAAAAGATGTTTTAGTCGCATTATATTCGTGCTCATTGATTTTCTTTTCTCGTTTTAAACGGGAAAATGCAGCGTGCGCTTCTACAAATGCAATAAGATGCGTTGCCACAATATCCGTGCTTTTCATTTTCGCAATAACTTCAGCACTATGAATTTCCGAGATATAAGCTTTTACTAAAGCGGATGTATCCAAATAAAGAATCATCCTCTATCCTCGATGACGTAATCAGAGGTAGTATTTCCTGATACTTTAGGTGCGTTTTTCGCGCCTTTGGGTTTTTTACCATTCCAATGTATGCCTTCCATTTGCAAGATCGCCTGTACGTCCTTGTCTTTAGATTTAGGAATAGATACCAACCTGGCCATTGGAACATGATGGCAAGTGATAATAATAGACTCGCCCGTTTCAATATAATGAAGATATTTAGAAAGATGATTTTTAAGTTCTCGTACAGAGACCTGCATATTCCTGCCTCCTCTAAATGTGGCTACATTTCAATTAAATTATAGCCACATTTTAGGATGATTGCAAGTTTTTAGCTGAATTTAATATTTCCTTAACAATATCTCGTTGTTATGCTGTAAACAATTTTTACAGATCGAATCAATTTGTACGAACGAGGTGATGAAAATGAAGCATATTGTTATATCTAGAAAACCTGATAGTCAAAATCGAGAAGCTCAGGCAAGAAAGTTATTTGCTGAAATTCAACATAAAACACCTGCCCAGCTTATGGAAGATGACGATCAGGCTATTATCCTTGATGACAGTAAATTTGAAACCGCTCTGCCTGAAGATGCACTTCTTATTATCACGCTTAGCGAAGATGAAAAATGGACTAAAATTTGAAAAAGCTGAGTTACATAATCCTGATAATCAGCTATTACTTTTCGCCAAAATAAATCCAGGCATAACAATCTGGCAGGCGCCATTGGTTCCAAAATTTGTGGAAGATACGATTGATATCGGATTGATCGATTGCCCTAAAGAGCTGCAACAAAAGTTTGATGAACTAACTGAAAAACCATCAGTAACTACACCAAAAAATGATGGTGTTGAACATGTAATTAGAACTGCTAAATTAGATGTAAAGACAGTTGGTATTGATAGCGAAGAACATTGTTACTTTTATTTTTATGCGGTTGATTGCACAGATTCACGTGCCCTTGATAAAATTGAAAAATTCTGTAATAGCCATTTACTCAATGTGCAAAGGCAACAAGTCTTTTTGTTCCCTATTAATCATGACAAAGAATTTACTTTAAAACGTGTCATTAGTAAAAAACAAATAGAAGATTTTGCCGATAAACATAATAATGTTTGCTCTTATCAACCTATAATTATGGAAATGAATTGGGACGAAATTTTCGCTGTATTGACTGACCCTAAAAAGCAAGCTCCTCAAAAAGAAGCGGCTGCAACAGAAACAAACCTTCGCTCTGTAGTAGAAAAAACTGATGGCAAAGATGAAAAGGTTGTTGTTGCAAGAGACCGAATCAAAAGCTTAATTGATGAATTAGAGAAAGAAGTGACTCGTTGCGCTTTTATTCGCTTCTTTACCGATTTTAATAACACCAAGATCGTCAAGTTGAGTGCGCTAAAATATCTTTATGAATCGACAGCTGACATTAATGATTTTGACACTTTTAGTGAAACGGTAAGCAATTATGTCAATAGTCACGCTCAAAAGGATCTGATTCTTTTCACAACTCGACCTTTGACATCTCTTACCGCAACATTAATCAGCGATCTTACTAAAGATAATGGCAAAGAATTGTTAAAAGATAAACCTGCTCTACAAATATAAACTATTGACATTGCATGTGTAGCCCCGGATGAAACGCTTTTTGTTTCATCCGGTAACATAAGTAAACAAATCATCGATCTCTGGATGAGGCAATGGGAATAGGCGAGACTTGACCTCAGAGGTCATTAAAACAAATCCCCGTAATACAGTCGTAATGCTGTTGCTACTAGTGGATCAATAATGTGATAGGTGTCATTTTCCAGCTTTTCAATATAATCCCGTTTTTCAAGCACGCTTACTGCTTCAACCACGGAAGAACTCGTCATATTTACTTGCTTCAAAAAGGCTTTTCCAGTTAATTCCCTAATATGCCCCTCTGAAATGGCGATAAGTATTTTTCTTTGCCCCATACTCAAGGCAGATAATTCTCTCATGATTTCTTGTCGTTCTTCTTTGACCATTTGCGTCCAGTACATATGAATATCTTTTATTGTTGGAGGACGTTCATAATTAGCATCCCAAAGATGGAGACATAGTCCGTTAATATAAAAAGGATGTCGCTCAGTGAGCGAAAATATTGTTTCCAAAGCATCGTTATCAATATCACAACCCCACCTTTTTCTTGCAAGTTTATTCATATGCTTTATGTATGCTGATTCATGTATTCTTTCTAGAATAATTCGGTCACACAATTTATACAATGGTCTAGCTTTGTCAAAAAACATGTTTGCCAATAATCGTCTGTTGCTACCTGAAAAAATAAAAGAAAGAAACCGCGTTTGCTGCGCGACATGTCTCAATGCGCCTTCAATTCCTTTGCCCTCAGCAATTTCACCTATTTCCTGAACTTCATCAATAAAAAACACAGCTTGCATATTCTTCTTGCTTAGCAAGTCTTCCAAAGCATTTAGTGCTTCCATAATAGTGATGGCTGGATCCTGGTTGTTTTCAGGAATTAAGGCGATGTTGATGCCTTGTGTTCCCACTGTCCATCTTGTACTTGTTTTTTTAAAATATTGCCGAATAGTTTCCAGTACTTGTTCGACAGAGGTGCTAACTTCGCTAATAATTTTTTTAACAGCTGTTAATATTTGCTGCTCAATTCTCTCCGCGTCTACTGCAATAAACAGATCAGCCTCACCATATAAAATTCCCATTTCTTTAACCGCATATTTTACCAAGCTTGTTTTTCCGTATCGTCTTGGAGACATAATTAAGGTATGTTGACGAGACCTAATATTTGATATCAGTCTTTTTCTCTCATTCTCTCTATTACAAAAAGCGCTACCTTTTGCCACTCCGCGCGGAAAATAGATTTCATAGTTCATGGCGAGATCCCTTTGAAATTGTAAGTATTATTCTACTCGGCATTTACCGACTCGGCAAGTACCGAGTCGGCAAGTACCGAGTTAAAGAATAATTGCAAGTTAACTCGTAATTTTACGTGTCGCAAGTTTACGTGTCGGCTGAAAGCGAGTTATATTTGTGGCGGCATAAGGAATTGATTATATTTGCATATTTGTGGTGCATCTCGCCTAACTCGTAGCCCGGATGAGTGCTTTTCTCATCCGGGCAGCGATCCTTCGTTAAACACTGCTCCCCGAATGAGAAAAGCACTCATCCGGGCT
>DAIDIB010000011.1:0-8013 GCA_027459575.1 Gammaproteobacteria bacterium
GAGTATCGGGTGAGAATTCATATAAACCACCAAAATGGAAACCATAAGCGGTATCGCTTGCGGAGTTAATACCGTCGCTATCAAGTATTTCACCTCCTACCGTACCCATCTGGTTAAACGAGCCTCTCGCAGGTTGAATGTCTGGTCCTATACCTAGTGATGCTTTGTCTGTGACTTTAAAAGCATAGGTAGGACTGATATCGACAACGGTGACAGCCGTTTTAGTAGAAATATAACGCAGCGGTGTAGATCGACCGTATAAAACTTTCATGCCAAACGGCACGTCAACGCTAAAACCAAAACCGGTATTTTCAGTTAATGGCGCTACATAGTGAAACGCGGGAACAAAAGCAAATACGCCACCTTGAGTGGTATCCGTCACCGGCTTGCCAACAGCGACTGTATTGACTGACACTGTACCTTGATATTTGATATTTGTCGCAACACCAATACCTGCCAGCACAATTTGCTGGTTTTTGATGCGTGTGATACCGGCCGGATTATAAAACGCTGTACTGGCATCTGCTGCTTCCGCCGCGTAACCCGCGTGATAGTTACCCACGCTCGCGCCGTCTTGTTCAAACAATTGGAAACCTGAAGCAATTGCCTGAACAGATAGCACAGTGACTCCCGCCGCGCACAAGGCTCTAAGCAGCGGTCGAATGTTAAAATGTTTCATTCTATTATCCACTTGAAATGCTGGGCTACTAAGGATACCGTATTCGCCAATTAAAACAAGGAGCTACACGATGGCAGAAACGTCAAAAATGATACCATTAGGCACAATTGCGCCAACTTTTAAACTGCTGGATACAGTTAGCGGTAAAGACATGCAGTTGACCGATTTGGCATCCGATAAAGCAACAGTCATTACCTTTATTTGTAATCACTGCCCGTATGTAAAGCATATTCAAGCCAGACTAGTCGAAATCGCCAGAACCTATCAGGCGAAGGGCGTGAGCTTTATTGCAATCAGTTCAAACGATCCGGTCGGCTACCCGCAAGACGGTCCCGACATGATGCGCAAAGAATCTGAGCTGCATGGATACACCTTCCCCTACTTGTTCGACGCTGATCAATCCGTCGCACGCGCTTATCAAGCTGCATGTACACCCGAAATGTATGTCTTTGACAGCAAACTACATTGCGTATACCGCGGCCGCTTCGATGACAGCAATCCTACGAATGGCCTCCCCTGCACCGGCAAGGATTTGACGCAGGCACTCGATGATGTGCTGGCGGGTAAAGCTGTTAGCGGCGAGCAAGTGCCATCGATTGGGTGTGGAATTAAGTGGAGATAAAAACATGTTACACAAACGCGCTTTTTGTCTTGAACACGCTGGTCGAACGGAAGATGCATGACTCCATGAATAAATGGCTATTTTTAAATTAATCCTATTATAATAGGATTAATATATCTAAATCCTTGTGATCTTTCAAACATCCTATTATAATAGGATTATAGTGGCTACTGTCTACCATTCGCACAATAATACTAGTAAGATAGGATTTATGAAAAAACTGATAAAGTTAAAAAACCCACCTCTTGAACAAACACTTACTGCTTCATTACTAGGTCAGGCAATTAAGGCAAGGCGCACACAGAGTGGCTTACGACTGGAAGATGCAGCGGCACTATGCGGTGTAGCAAAGCAAACGTTTATGAAAATAGAACATGGGCATCCTACCAGTCAGCTAAAAAGCATACTGCAAATATGTTCAGCGCTGGGAATAAAAATCTATATTGCGCCATGGCACAGCGACGATGAGACAACAGATGTCTGGAAATAAAAATGAATTAAATGTTTATTTAGGTGGCGTTATTATTGCTCGCCTGACGTTGCAAGACGATCAAATTTTTTTATGGTATACACAAGATTGGCAAAAATCAGGTTTTGCCATCTCACCTCACTTACCATTATCTGATAAAATTCCCACAACAAACATACAGCGATATTTACGAAACCTCTTTCCTGAGGGTGAAGTGCTGGAAATACTACTGGCAAATTTACGTTTAAGTAAAGCGAATACATTCGGGATTATTCGCACCCTAGGGACAGATACATCAGGTGCGCTTTTGTTCTTGCCAACAGAACAGCCATTACCAACCTCTTCTTCTTTTAGAATCATTTCACCCGCTGAAATCGAAAAGCGACTAGATGAGCGAGATGAATATAGCTTGATTTTCTGGGATGGAAAGCCGCGTCTTTCAATGGCTGGCGTGCAAGCGAAAATAAATGTAACCATTAATTCAGATGGCCAGATGGGATTTGGTGAAGGGAAATTAATTTCCACGCACATTTTAAAGTTTGAAAAGCAAAAATTATCCCATTTAGTCATCAACGAATATGTGACCATGCAACTTGCCAAGAATTGTGGACTGCAAGTTGCTGATGTTGAATTGCGACGTTTTGGTAAGCATCCAGCATTATTAATTGAGCGTTTTGACAGAAATCCAACCACACCGGATGAGATAAAACGTAGACATTTAATTGATGGTTGTCAGGCATTAAATCTACCGCCCGAATATAAATATGAAAGAAATTTTGGTAGCGGTCGTGATGTAGCGCATATTCGTGACGGCGCAAATCTCGTTAAATTATTTGACTTCGCAAACCAGTGCGAAAATCCAGCGGAAACCAAAAGCAAAATGCTTGAATGGCTTTTATTTAATTTATTAATTTACAATTATGACGCGCATGGTAAAAATATCAGCTTCTTTGTTGATAAACAGGGCATGTCATTAACGCCATTTTATGATTTGGTCAATATAAAAATGTATCCACAGTTTGAGAATGAAATGGCAATGGCGCTTGGCGATGATTTTGATGGCGATAACATCAATGCCTATCAATTAGCCGACTTCGCAGATAGTTGTCAATTATCACGTTTCTATCTTTCAAACCAATTAAAAAAAATGTCCTCAACATTGCTATCGATTGTAGATAAAAACAATATTTTAGAAATTGGCAGTAACGATGAAGAAAAATATTATCTTGAGCAATACCAGCAAATGGTAAGAAAACGTTGCGAACATTTCCTTGAGCAAGCCGATGAAATTATATCTGTGAATTTATGATAATTACTACGGCTAAAGATGTTATCTTTTTTGAGTTCGGCCGGCTGTGCTTTCAGGTTCGACAATACGTGATATTTCTGCTGTTACAGCGGCCGACTGAAACACCTTGTCTACGGCTGCTTGTTCCTGTTTTGGCAGCATGTCAACTATCTCACTCCTTTTTTCTGCATTACTACTCGCGATGGAAGGTAATCTGTCACCCAGAGAAGCAATGAATTGTCCGCGTTGTTCTTTGGGGAGTTCTCGAAGCACTTCTACCAAATTAGATTCTAGTCTTGATTGCTCGGCGGTAAATCTTGATTTATTTTGATCGTTCATCTCTATTCGCTTGCCTCCCGCACCTCAAGCTGAAATAACACCAAAACAGCCCACAACTCATGAAACTACTCATTCCAAACCGGCGCAAGTAGAATCACGACAGGAAACACAATCACAACAACCAGCTTCGACTTCCAGCAGCGCTAAAACACAGGCAGCGCAACCAGCACAGCCATCTCATTTTACTTTGAAGATGATTGTTGATCAAAAATCTGGCACTATTGATGATGTCATAGTTAAATTCGGTGATAAACAAATCAGTATAAATTACTCTAAATTTGTTAGTGAAGTAGTTGGCATGCGACCAAGGGAATTTGCCGAACAAAAAGCACAATTGATAGAAGCAACAAGTGATGAAGCCAGAATAAAAATTCTAAGCCCATTTATGCCTAAAATCATTGATAACCTTGCTAAAAAATATCCCGAATCAGGAATTGGCGAAGCAAAAGCAACTGCAACCGCAATCGATGCAATGAAAGAGGAAGCTGGAATTAAACCTGCGCATTGAAATATTAAGATTTACTGAAAAACGAATTCACATATGCGTTTTCGAGAGTTTTTGATGCGATTTTAAAAAACTTCTAATGCAGACAATCGGGCCTTTACTTGGTATCGGAGATAAGACAATGAAAGCGTTGTTAGCTGGCAAGCCTGTAGACAAGCTCCAAGTTGACGATTGCTGCTTTCCACCAGGTCTTTCTAAAGACGTCGTTCTGGGAAATGTTCAAAAGATGCTTCTTAGCGATAAATTCGATGCCAGGGCTGGAAAAAGACCAACACTACAAGAAGCCATGGATATTTCCAGAAATTTGTTGATTGGAATGAGCAGTGCACTTGCAGTAGCAGCTATCCCTGCCCCTGTCGCAGTAGCCGCAGTTCAACCGGCAGCGCCAGTAACAGCCAGGGCAAGTTCGGGCTCAACCAGAGACTTGCTTGCGAGTATTAATTCAGAACCTAAACCTGCGGTTGATGATCTTAGTATCCTCAAGGGAGCTTCATCATCTACATTAGTGAGACTGAAAAAATTAAAGCTGAAGCACCAAAGTTGAAAGGAAGTGCATAGTGCGTAGCCCTGATGAAACAAAGAACGTTTCATCAGGGCTACTCCACTACTCCACACTCATCGCGTTCAACTGCCAAGCATCTGAATGAGTGGCTTTATCACCATGCGCCAACTGCTGCTGCACAAATTGCTGATACAACTCTGCAATACCCTGTGATTTAGCGTAATGTATCGGGCCGCCGCGGAATGGCGCGAAGCCGGTGCCAAAGATCATGCCAGCATCCAGCAGATCCGCGTCTGCGACCACACCTTCACGCAAGCAAGCGAAAGCTTCATTCAACATGAGCAGCACCATGCGGTTGGCAATATCGTCCAGCGGTTTATCATACGCCGCTTCTTGCGGTTTAATTTGCTTGCCGCGCTTGTCGTATTTGTAAAAACCTTCGCCGGTTTTTTTGCCTAATTTACGCTGCTCGACTAATTCTACCAAACGTTTTGGAATCGGCGTGTTGTAGTATTTGCTGAGATATTTGGCAACAGAAAAACAAACATCCAGACCAACGGTATCAGCCAGCGTGATCGGCCCCATCGGCATCCCAAAATTCACCATGGCTTCATCGATGACAGTCATTGGCACACCTTCATTAATCAAGTCCATCGCGCCCAACAGATACGGCATCAAGATGCGATTGACCAAAAAGCCAGGACTGCTTTTCACCGGTAATGGCAAGCGATCGATTTTGCGCACAAAGGCAATGGCTTTTTCATATATTTCATCGCTTGTTTTCTGGCCTTTAACTACCTCCACCAACTGCATTTTAGATACTGGATTGAAATAGTGAATACCAACTAAACGTTGCGGCAATTGCAGCACGGTATTAATTTCATCTAATGGAATACTTGAAGTGTTAGTCGCGAGAATCGCTTGTGGCTTAGCCTTCGCTTCAATTTTCTTGAAAATTGATTGCTTGATCGCAAGGTCTTCCACTACCGCTTCAATGATAATATCTGCTTTAGAGATACCATTACCTTGTACGTCCGGTATTAAATTATCCATGGCGCGCTGTACCAGATTACTTTCCTTCAAACGCTCTTTAAACATCTTGCTGGCGCGTTTGATGGCTGGCGCGATGAGTTTTGGCTCTAGGTCTTGTAGCGTCACGGTATAACCCTGCAGTGCGCACCAGGCTGCTATATCACCACCCATAGTGCCCGCGCCTATTACATGAATATGACGTGGGTTATAGGACGTATCTTTCGCCAAACCTTTTAATTTTTCCTGCAGAAAAAACACACGCACTAAATTCTGGCAAGTCTCGCTAAAAAATAACTTGCCGCAACTTTTAGCTTCTTGCGTGTAAGCATCGTTACCCGCCACACCCACATGTTCCCAATTATTAAGTGCGTGATATGGCGCGGGATAATGAATGGGATTTATTTTTTCTTTCAGTTTTTTCTGCGTGAAATAGGCAATGATTTGTCTTGGAAGCTGTTGATTAGACAGCGCCTGCAATTTTGTAGCCTGATGTGACGCGGGATGTTGAAGAGCATAATATTTTGCCGCGCGCGCTAATTGACGCTTTGGCACCGCCACGTCAACAAAGCCTATTTTAGCAGCCGCTTTACCGCTAACGGTTTTACCCGTCAGGATCATATCCAGCGCTTGAGGACCGCCAATTAGGCGTGGCAACCGCACAGTGCCACCCCAGCCTGGATGTATACCCAGACGGACTTCTGGCAAGCCTAAGCGTGTTTTAGAACTTTCCTCTGCCACGCGATAACGACACGCCAGTACCAACTCCAAACCACCGCCTAGACAGAAGCCATCAATCATGGCCACTGTTGGCATTTTTAATGATTCAAACTTATTTAAAATTCCCTGACCAAGTTCCAGAATGCTAACTGCTTCCGGAATATCTTTAAATTTAGTGAATTGAGAAATATCCGCGCCGGCGATAAACCCCGTTTTTTTGCCAGACGCCAATATCACCGCTTTATGTTCCGTGTCTTTGGCAAGCGTGTCGATGATAGCAGATAACTCCATCATCACATCACGATCAATGGTATTCACAGAAGCATTTTGCTTGTCAAAATACAGCCACAAAATATCATCGTTGTCTGATTCAAGTCGCCAGTGTTTGTACAGTTGAGAAATTGGCATATTATACCTCTGATACTTGTTCGATTAACATTGCACCGCCCTGCCCGCCACCAATACAAATAGTAGCGATACCCGTTTTAAGATTTTTTCGTCGCAACGCTTCCACCAGATGCAACACAATGCGCGCGCCGCTTGCGCCAACTGGATGACCGATGGCGACTGCGCCACCATCAACATTTAATTTGTTGGGATCAACCGTGCCAAGCGCGCCATTTAGACCGAGATATTGCTTACAGTAGTCATCGCTTTGCCAAGCGGCAAGACACGCCAGCACTTGCGCGGCGAATGCTTCATTGATTTCCCACAGGTCAATATTGTCCATACGCAAATTATGACGCTGCATTAATTTGGCGGAGGCATACACTGGCCCCAAACCCATTTCAGCGGGATCCACACCCGCCCATTCTGTGTCCACAATGCGCGCCGACACTGGCAAATGATATTTTTTGATGGCATCTTTGCTGGCAAGCAACAACATGGCGGAGCCATCTGAAACTTGCGAACTATTACCCGCCGTCACGCTACCGAATTTTTTATCAAAGAATGGTTTAAGAGCCGCGAGTTTCTCCATGCTGGAATCACGTCGCACGCCATTATCCGCGACTGTATAATCACCCGCGTTATCAAACACAGAAATAACTTCAGGATAATGATTTTCTTCTTGCCCGGTAATAGCGCGTTGATGACTACGTAACGAAAATTCGTCCATTTGCTCACGCGTAATATTAAAACGATACGCTAAAATTTCCGCGGTTTGTCCCATGTTGAGATTAACGAGTGGATCGGTTAACCCGCGTAATAACGCGATAACAGGCTTGAGATAAGAAGGCTTAAATTGCGCGTATTCTTTCAGACGTGTTTTCCAGTCTTTCGCGCGCGCAAGACCTGCCAGCCAATTTGTCATTTGTTCATTGTAAAGCAACGGCGCGCGGCTCATCGCTTCTGTACCGCCCGCCAGCACCAAATCATGTCGGCCAATGGCAATATCTTTAGCGGCGGAATCCAGCGCTTGCATGCCAGACGCGCAATTACGTTGCACTGTCCAGCCTGGTACCGCGAAACCGCAACCGAGACGCAGTGCGACCAACCTGCCAATATTCGCCTCATCTGGACTTGGCATAACACAACCTAACACCACTTCGTTTAATTCAGTGGGTGCGAACGATTGACGATCCAGTAATTGCTTGCTGGCTTTTACCGCTAAATCAGAGGCGGAAAACGGCCCAGGCTTGCCCTGTGCTTTTAAAAACGGTGTTCGCGCGCCATCTACAATATATACTTCACGCATGTAGCACTCCTTCTAAACAATCACTTTACTCAAATCAAATGAAAATTCATTTACCTTGATAATTTCGTTACGCATCGCTTCAAATTCGTGTAACAAGCTGGTTTCTTCGGCATCTAAGATGCCCGCGCTTTTGGCGGCGTCTATACGCTGATTTTTATCGAAGT
>DAIDIB010000011.1:8023-31987 GCA_027459575.1 Gammaproteobacteria bacterium
GAGGGAACAGCGCCCTTTTGTAACGCTTTTTGCAGCTTTTTCCAGAGTGGGTCGGCGATGTCAACTTTTGCGAGCGCGTCATCCAGTCTGCGGCCAGCATCATCGTGATCTTTGCTCAAGTAACAGTATTGCGTTAAGCGCGCGCGTATATCGGTTGGCGCGAACATGGCAGAAACAATACTGTGTGTTTCACTATCTGATGGCGAAGGATAACCATATCCCAGTGGAAAAATAACCCAGCTTAACAATCTGCCCAGCCAACGTTGCGGAAAGTTTTCAAATAATTCCCTACATGCGCACTGAATACGCTGCAAGCAATATTGCAAACACCACGTCACGTAATCGACATCTTCTTTTTGACTACCATTGTCGGTGTAATATTTCAGCACCGCGGAAGCAAGATATAGCTGACTTAAAATATCACCTAATCTCGCTGAAATACGTTCGCGTCTTTTTAGGCTGCCACCTAACAAAAGCAGACTGGTGTCTGTAAGCAAGGTCAGCGCGGTGCTCATACGCGTCAGTTGCTTTTGCAACCGCGCGATTTTTGTGTTTTTAACCGTGGCACGAATAAATACACCGCCAGTTAAGCCATAAGCTAAATTACGAAACAGCGTGCTGATAGAACCACCGATGTGTGCCTGCAGTTCATTATCCAATGCTTGGATATCTGGATTTGGCGCAGAAATAAGCTCAATTTCTTTTAATAAGTGCGCGTGACAACGAATCACACCCTGACCGAAAATAATCAGATTACGCGTGAGAATATTCGCGCCTTCCACCGTGATGCTGATTGGAATTGAAAAATGCACGTTAGCGAGAAAATTTCGCGGTCCCACTTGAATCATTTGCCCAGCATGCACATCCATCGCTTGCTGCACAATATGTCGCGACATTTCCGTCATGTGATATTTTGCAATAGCCGAAGCTGTCGATGGACGCATACCCAAATCCACCGCGCCGGCAGTCATGACGCGAGACGCTTCCAGCATATAAGTAAATCCTGCGATGTCACCTAGCGCTTCTTCTATGCCTTCAAATGAAGACAGCGGTGTATTAAATTGTCGTCGCAAACGCGCATACGCGCCCGTGTTACGATAGGCCAGTTTTGCGCAAGCGGTTGAGAGTGCGGGCAGCGAAATAGAACGGCCAATCGACAGACATTCCATGAGCATGCGCCAGCCCTGCCCTGCCATTGCTTGACCGCCGATAATCCAGTCGAGCGGAATGAAAACATCTTTGCCACGCGTAGGGCCATTCATGAACGCGAGTTGCAAAGGATAATGTCGTGTGCCAATTTCCACACCGGGCGTTGAAGTGGGTAGTAAGCAAAGTGTAATGCCAATGTCATCTTGATCACCAATCAAATGCTCAGGGTCATACATTTTAAATGCCAGGCCCAGCACAGTCGCGACTGGCGCCAGTGTGATGTAACGTTTATCCCAATTTAAACGAATGCCAATCGTTTCTTTACCAAAGTGACGCTGCTTGCAAACAATGCCAATATCAGGAATCGCGCCCGCGTCACTGCCCGCTTCAGGCGCGGTGAGCGCGAAACAGGGAATTTCTTCGCCGCGCGCTAAACGCGGGAGGTAATATTTCTTTTGTTCATCTGTGCCGTAATGAGTGATTAATTCAGCCGGGCCCAGTGAATTTGGCACCATCGTGTTGACAGCGGCGCTGATACTGCGCGTCGCTATTTTTGTCACAACCGTAGAATGCGCTAAAGCTGAAAAACCACGGCCACCATATTCCTTGGGAATGACCATGCCAAAAAAGCCTTCTTTTTTGAGATAGTCCCACACTTCTTGCGGCATGTTATGCATTTCATTGACGATCTGCCAATCGTTCAGCATCCCACATAGATGTTCGACTTGATTATCGAGGAATTGTTGCTCTTCTTCTGTGAGTGTCGGTTTAGGATAAGAAAAAAGCTTCTGCCAATCCGGCTTACCGTTAAATAATTCTTTTTCCCACCAGGTATTGCCCGCCTGAATCGCCTCGCGCTCTGTTTCGCTTATTGGTGGAAGTTTTTGCTGTAAGCGTTTGAGAATGATTGGAATAATGATTTTCTGACGTAGTAATGATAAATTTGCGTAGATTGCAGTGGGGATAAACACTAGCCATGCTAACACTGCAAACCATATAGGCAGCATATTCATTGCCGTGGTAATAATTAACGCCGCACCCAGCACAATTGTCCAAATTTTCGCTGAAACCTCATAAATAGCTACAACAAAAACCAAACCCAAGACAACGATGAGGCCGGCAACGTGAGACAGTTCCATTTGCTGTAATCCTTGCTAACATCTCGTAGCAAAAGTATATACTTATTCACGTCTTAGGGGAATGGGGACTACCCGCTACCCGATTTCAACGTAACACTTCTTATTTCCATCATACATCAGCGTCGCGTGCGTATCTGAGTTGAGTGTCACTGTGGTATTACTGCCATTTACTGTCGTGCATGGAATATCTTCCGCATCGATTATTAACCCACCAATTCGCACCCCAAACGCATAAGCCGCACCCACAGGCATTCCTCCCTGATTATAAGACTTACCCGGCCCGCCATATTGAGCGCCATTGACAGTGAAGCCAACCGCGTAAACACCCTCTGAGGGAGACTGCACGTTAACCTGTATGGCATAACAGATCGACATAAGAGAAAATAAAACAAGCGCGGCTGGTACTTTCAAAAACTTTCGCATGACAAGTGATCCCTCACAATAAACTGATAAGTATATTGTGTGTGAGTGAAAATATTTTGTCAAAGTATCGGTGATAACAGGAAATTCGCCGCGCGAGAAAATACCGATGACTCGTTATTCTCAGCGGTTTCGGTTTCTTTGACAGCGGTTGAATTCGTGACTTTTTTCACAGATGCTGTTTCTGTTGATTTGGTGCCTGATGGCGAATAATCAGCAGGTTTGATTTTATTATTTTTCAGCACCGCAAATAAATTATCATAGCAATTATTGGCGCTCCACACATACCAGCCAGACACATCTTTTGAGTCTTCCACCGCGCGAATTTCCTGCAATAAATAACGTTGTTTTTCTGCATCAGAAGTTTTATGAATGTAATGATAATTTGCCGCTTCAATAAAAGCGTGTATTTTAAACGGTGTTTTGTCATCAAACTGCGCTGCCAGGGCGTTTAATGAATTATTGATCGTTTTATAAGGTTCGGCGGAATATTTTTGATACGGCCAGAAATGGGATGGATACACCATTGGATTCACACCGTCCACGCTGTCAGCAAACATTTTAATATCCTGACCAATGTGCATGGAGGGATAATAGCTCACTTCGCCAAATATATCGATTTCCATCGGCACATTTTGCGCACTGGTTTTTGCTTTAAACCATTTTATAACTTGATAAACATCTTTAGCGTGTTGCGGATTGGCTGGTTCTTTGGAACTATAACGAATGTAATCGAGTTGGATGGCATCTGTACCCGCCTTAATCGCGTCATTAACTAATTTTAATTTATCTTCCCAGTGTGCTTGCGAATGAATTTGCTGCGCATTACCACCATCTGAAAAGACAACTATGCGCGTAACACTTTTAATGCCCGCAGCCTTTACTTTGGCAATCATCGGAGCATAATGAGAGCTGTAATAATCATGATCGATGACAAATGTGTTGATCCCTGTGGCCTTAGCCTGTTTAATTAAATAATCGAGTTTTTGTGCGTTTTCCGCAGTGTATTGCGTTAAGTAAATGCCTTTGTCCCAGGCATGCGCGGATGAGATGAATCCTATCGTGATGAATATGGCGATAATTACTTTACTCCATTTTTTCCACATACTCGATTCCATTCGTTTATATGTATATTCTTATAATAACATGCTTTAGCCACGCACCTCGTTTTGTGATCTTAAGTTATTGAATAATAATGTAGCCCGAACATGATCTTTATGTCCGTAAACAAAGAAAATGAAGGTGTGACAATTCATGCGACACAACAAGGTGATAGCATTAGCGTACAAGCCTCTACTATACAAGGCTCTGAGATAGAGTTTCCCAAGCTAAGGACTGTGCATGGTTGTCGATCTTTAAATCCACCCAGGACTGATCATGCCAGCAAGCATATGACGCTGTTTTATACTCCCAAACAGGATACGTCAGAGGTTGTGTCACTCTGAATGAAGGTATTTCACGTTAGAAAGTCGTGCAAATTTTTTATCAAACGTAACAACATCACAGTTTTCCTTTCTGCTTTCCATCAAAATGAGGCTATCTGAAAAATCCACGTTATTGTTTTGAAATAATCGCAAAGCTTCTGAAAACTCTGATTCATTTTGCAATTGAAATGCTTCATTTGTCACTAAATGATGTAATACGTGTACAATTTCAGATTTATCGAGGCCATATGCTGCGTCTAACACCCAAACCAATTCAACCTGTACAACTTGCGGAACGAAAAGCGTTTTAGCTTTCTTGGCAAATTGTCGCGCTAGCCTCACCTGCTCTGTTTGCTTGTCGTCTGTCACCAAAACCCTGATCAAAACATTAGTATCAACCGCCTGCATTGCCACCTCTCTTACGAATAACCTCTTCCATATCTTTGAGACTCACAGAGGTTTTAGGATGGCAAATACCAAAAGCCGCTTCTATATTGCTTTCTTTGCGGTATAGAACAACATGATTGTCTTCAATAAGAAAGCCAATCTTATCACCAGGATGCAACCCCAGTTTTTTTCTAATAACTGCCGGTATGGTGACTTGACCTTTGACAGTAAGTGCTGATGAATTCATACAAACCTCTTAGAGGTATTACTTATAATATACAGTATTACATATATAAATATGTAAGTCAATTAAAGCATAATGATATTTCTCAATATTTCCATAGCATAATAATTATTTTTGCTTATAATCTAAGCGCATTATCAATCCAGTATAATTGTCTGGAAGTAATAAAACCTGGAGATTTCAAAATGAAAGAACACATTATCACAGCAAGCGAATTAGCCACACTAATGAACACAAGCGATGACTACCAGTTAGTAGACGTTAGAATCGCGGAAAAACACCATGCTTTTAACATCGGTGGTACATGGATCCCCATGGAAGAATTGCCTACTCGTCTGAATGAACTTTCACGCAATAAATTAATTGTTACCTATTGCACATCCGGCAATCGTAGCATGCATGCGTTGTTATATTTATTAAACCAGGGCTTCACTAAAATAAAATCGTTAGACGGCGGCATGACAGCCTGGAAAGAATGGCAGGCGACTGGTTAAGCAAGCATAATCCAGAATATCTGCAGAATAATGATGACTTAAACGATTTTTACCAACTCACTATAATTTTTTAATATTTGATCTGATGTGAGTAATCGAAGTGGTTCGCTAATTGCTTGCGCGATCAGCATTCTATCAAATGGGTCACGATGGATGAGGGGCAAATCTGTTACCATGGCTGCTTGCTTTGAAAGTAACGGTAATTCGTTAAAACCTTCCGTTTCTATCACATCTACCAGCTCTTTTATATTAACATCCAGCTTACCTAATTGAATTTTTATGGCAGCTTCCCATATGGAAACACTGCTAACATAGACAATATCTGCATCCATAATAATTGAACGAGCTTTTTTAGATAGTTGCCGATCGTCTTTCAACCACCAAATAAAAAGATGGGTATCTAATAATACCTGCATTACTTCCCCTCAAATCCATCTAAAATATCATCGGGCAGCGGCGCGTTAAAATCATTAGTGATTTTAATTTTGCCTTTAAGTGCACCGGGTTTTCGCTTGTGTTTAACCTCAGTAATTGGCACCAACTTCGCTGCCGGCTTCCCCGCTTTAGCGATTATAATTTCCTCGCCATGCTGAACAGCATCAATTAGCTTGGAAAAGTTGGTTTTTGCTTGGTGAATATTAACGGTATGCATAGCAATTCCTCCCACGGACTAAGTCTAGTTTAGTCTAAAATGATGTAAATATCAAGGAGGGTAGTTTATCCAGAGACTTTTCGGAATGGATTCCCGCCTTCGCGGGAATGACAGCATCAACCATCCACAGATTCCAATTCATTTCGCGACACCTTCGGCTTATCCACAGAATCTGTGGATAACTCTGTTAGTAAGCTATCGAAAAGTGGTGTGAAGTGCTAGAAATGGGGGTTTTTAGGTAAGTGCGCAGGAACTGGACATGGGTGCTATACATATAAAAATCAATAAGTTACGTGTGGTTTTGAGGGGCAAATGGCTCTTTCCACAGAAAATCATGAAATCCGCTAGAAAATACCTGAGCTGTGAACAATTGTTAAACCTAGGTAGGTTTTTGTTGATTATTTGGTGTTAATCAATAGGGTCGTCTCTCCACTGCATGCAGTTCAAAGAACAACTGTAGAGTAGTGGAGAGTCGCATCCCATAATATATTCAGGTAGTTAGCCCTTAAACCTCATTTAACTCTGGTCAAACTACGCCTTGATCCCGGCTTTCGCTGGGACGACGCCTACCCTACTTCTCTCCCATAAAAATGCTGCAAGGCGGTCTGCATAGCGCGGGCTGGTGAGTCTTTGGCAAAGGCTGTGGTTAGATCGGTCGTCCATGTTCCGCTTCTCAAATTAATCAATACGAGAATTTTGCTGCCGTTCTCTTGTGGATAAAGCGCTAGCATCCAGTTGCCGTAGATGACGGCGTGTTGTTTGCTTTTGATAATCATGGCTAGCGTGTCATTTTTGACCATTAAGCGTGTGGTGCCGGGGCTGATTTGGAATAGGTCTGCGCCTTCGAGTAGTAATTTGCGTGTTTCGGGGTAGATGGAGCGTACGGCGTCGGGGGAGTAGTCACTTTCAAGGAAGAGCATGCGGGTGGGGAGGTGATTAGTGTTACCCGTTATAAGAGGTAATAGTGAAATGGGTCCCCGCATTCGCGGGGATGACAGCGAGTTGTGTTGCGGCGTTACAGTCTCTAGCACCGTCGGTTTGATATCTAATAGCGTCACAACGCCAGGGATAACGGCGACACGCTGCTCACCCAAACCATACAAGCGAAACGCCAGTAAGCTGTGATATTGCGGCAAACCCAGCACATCGGTGCCGTGCCCTACTGACTGGTCCATCGCGATGTTGTGTTCAGATGGCGGATAATAGGCTGGCGCGATTTGATGATGCGGCACATACGCCTCACGCTCTGTTAAGCGATCGCCGGGGAACTCCAGCGCTTCGCCGTGATCTGACAATAAGACTACAACGGCATGATCAAGCAACTGTGCTTGTTGTAATAGCGCGAGAAAATCTCGCACTTGTTGGTCCGCACGCTGAACGCTTTGCAGATAGCGCTCTTGTCCGATGAGTGGATCACCTACCATTCGATCGTAAAGATAAGGGTGATGCGGCAAGCAAAAATGTATGGCCATGAATAATGGTTTGTTGTGATCGCGTAATAATGCGCTGTGCAGCATTTTCAGAAAACTGTTTGGATTATAAGTCACATTCGCTGAACGGTTGCCGTAACTGTAAGGAAACAACCATTTTCCTGCAAAGGTATTCACTAATAAATTTGATAACGGGAAATCGCCGAAGGTGCCAAGCAGGAAATCATTCAAGCCAACGGGTGGTGTGATGGACGCATCAAAGCCAAAACTGTTGTCGATATTACTGAAACGTGTTTCATCTGTCGCGTAATAGGTTTCGTAACCATGTTGTTGCAAGATAGCGGGCAGTGTTTGCGATAAATTTATTTTTGAATGGCCTGACAAATTGGTGCGTACGCCGGTTTGCGTTGGATATTGCCCGGTTAAAATTCCCACCCAGGATGGATAAGTGCGCGCGAGTGGCGTGATCGCTTCGCCAAAGACGGTTGCCTGGGATAGGAACTGGCTCATGAAGGGTGTGTGTGCTTCACCGCTGAAAAAATCGAGAACATCGGGGCGGAGAGAGTCGACGCCGATGAGGATGATATTGGGTTTGGTGGGTGTGGCGGCGGAGGTGTAAATTGGTGGCTTTTTGAAATAGAACAACGCGCATAGGATTAGAACGAAGGCAAGGAGTAGCCCGGATGCGCTTTTTGCATCCGGGGAGCGGAGTTCAAACGAAGCCACATTTCCCGGGTGCAAAGAACGCACCCGGGCTACGCAGACAGCAGTGGTAACCGTCCATGCTATTAACAACATTTCTAACACATATCCTATTGCTCGATAAGAAAGAAAAACAGTACACAACTGCGCAAAACGGGAATTGGGATAATAATAACTATTGGCAAGCATGATAGTAACAATGCCAGCCAGCCACACAGCTATAGCAAACAACAAATAATTCTCAGGTTTAATACGAAACGCATCTATCATCCACGCAGCAAACACCGCCGCCAATAAACAATAGCAAAAATGCACTAACAACTGTGCAAAAACAAAAAACGCAATCCCGGGCACAATAGCAAATGGCAAATGAATTTTATCGGAGACATACACAAAGGTATAAAGATAACTATCGTTGCAAAGTATAAAAAACGCCACCTCAATCAAAATAAAAAAGGCGGTCAAAATAAGCAAATACAAAAAAGTATTATTTAGTACCGAATAAATTCGCGTAAAAAGGGGCGTTTTTTCTATTGGTAAGTTCTTCGTTGTCAAAATCATCGACAGCAATCACCTTATATCTGGCTTCATAAGCTTGTATAAACGTATCATGCAGCTCATTAGAGATCACACCACGATCAAGCGCCGATTTAGCCCGCTCTAGCGTGGTATAGCCGGTTATTTTACCCTCTTTCAGCGCAGTTTTCAGGATTTTTTCCACAGGTTCCGCCGCGATAGTTTTAACCAGTGCATCTTGCACATTAAATAAATTATTCGTCGGAATAGTAGTCAGGAACGCCCCCTGGCTCAAGCGGTCGCGAGTAGCGGTTGGCTGCATGAGTAACTGCGAAATTTTATGATTTAGCTTGTCTTTGGGTTTATTAAAATGACGCCCTAAAGGAAAAATAAGCACGCGCATCAACAGTGCAATCGCGCGATTGGGATAATTACGCAGAAAATCACTGAAACTTTCCTGAATCTGATACAAACAAAAATCACCGGCGTATTTTACCAATGGGTAATCATCAATTTTTTCACCCTGCTCATGCCAATGCTTTAACATGGCTGACAACAGATACAAATAACTGAGTATGTCGCCTAAACGTGCGGACAAACTTTCTTTACGTTTCAGATTGCCGCCCAGCGTTAACATAGCCACATCCGCCAGCAACGCGAAAGAAGAACAGAAACGCGTTGCCTGTTGATAATAACGTCGCGCTTTACTTTTAGGCGGGATAACCAACAAGCCGCTGCAAAGAGCCAGCGTAAAACTGCGCACAACATTACTAAGTGCAAAACCAATATGTTTAAACAACGCGCGATCAAACAAGGTGACCGCCACGGTATCATCCTGCATACGCGCCGCTTCCATCTCGGCAAAAACATAAGGATGACAACGAACCGCACCCTGCCCGAAGATAATCATGTTGCGCGTTAAAATATTCGCACCTTCCACTGTGATTGCGATGGGAGCAGACTCATAACCTCGACCTAAATAATTATTGGGTCCTAGACAAATGCCCTTGCCACCATGAATATCCATGGCGTCACAACCCAGTTTTCTGGCTAATTCTGTCGTATGATATTTGACAATGGCTGAAGCTACCGCGGGTTTTTCACCCTGATCGATACTGCCCACGACAAATCGCCGCGCCGCGTCAATCAGAAAAGTATAGCCGCCTATACGTCCCAAAACTTCTTCTATTCCCTCAAAATTACCCACTGGCTGATGAAACTGTCGACGAATATGCGCGTAAGCGCCGCAAGTATAAGAAGCGACTTTGGTGCCACCAATCGCGCTGGCCGGCAAGGAAATACCTCTGCCCGCGGCAAGACATTCCATCAACATGCCCCACCCTTTACCTGCCTTTTCCGCGCCGCCGATAATCCAGTCTAGTCGAATAAAAACATCCCGCCCGTGAATAGGACCATTTTGAAATGGTGCATTAAGTGGAAAATGACGACGACCAATCACCACACCCGGCGTGTTGCGTGGTATCAACGCGCAGGTAATGCCTATATCTTCTTTTTTGCCGAACAGATGTTCTGGATCATATAATTTAAACGCAAGTCCTATCACTGTCGCGATAGGCGCAAGTGTAATGTAACGCTTGTTCCAGTTTAGCTTGATGCCGAGAACTTTTTTACCATCAATCTCACCCCAGCACACGATACCATGATCCGTCATCGCACCCGCATCAGATCCCGCTTCAGGTGATGTCAACGCAAAACACGGAACTTCTTCGCCGCGCGCTAGTCGTGGCAGATAATATTTTTTCTGATCTTCCGTGCCATAATGCACCAGCAGCTCACCGGGTCCCAGAGAATTTGGCACGGCGACCGTGGTAAACGCCGCCACACTTAATCCACTGACTTTGGTGAGAATTTGCGATTGTGCAAATGCGGAAAATTCTTTTCCGCCATAATATTTGGGAATATTCAAGCCAAAAAAACCTTGCTCTTTAAGTAACTGCCACACTTCCGGCGGTAAATCCAGACGATTATGCGTGATATCCCAATCGTTGATCATGCGACACAACTGTTCTACTGGCCCGTTAATAAACGCTTCTTCTTCCATGCTCAACTGCGATGTGGGCAACGCTAGCAATTTTTTCCAGCTTGGATTACCGCGAAACAAATCTGCCTCCCACGTCACGGTGCCAGCGGCGAGCGCTTCCCGCTCCGTGCGCGATATGCTTGGCATGACATTACGATAAATCGTCAGAAAACGCTGACTCAAATAACGATAACGCAAAGACGTGATATTTAGCGGAATTAAAATGCCGATCAGCAGCAGCGCGGTTAACACCGTTCCTGCTGTCACACCAACCAGTTTGACAAGCGCAATCAGCAATAATGACAGGGCGATAGTAAACACCAGCAACGGCACTCTGTGATAAATCAGAGTTAATACGATCAACCAGGTTAACAGCCAGATCCCTGCCATAAAACCCCCTTTTAACGCTTGTTAGCTAACACCCCATAAAACAAATAACCAATGCCAATAAGAAAACCGAGCAAGCCACAATATGGCACTCTGATATTAAACGCGTCGATAATGGTAACAAGCACGATCACTGGTGTAATGGATACCATCGCGATTTGCAATGTCTGCGCGTAAGTGACGCCTGATTTGGTAATCGCGCCAAATAGGCGACCAATAATCGCGTAAACAAGCGCCTGAACAAGACGATATAAAAACGCCACGATGACCATGACCGGGAAAAGCAATATCCATGCCCAGCTAAACACCCCTTTGATATATTCATTGACGATGACAGGATCAAACACAAAGCTCATATTTGCTGGTAATTTATCGATACGGGTTTCTGTAGGTTTGGATTGGGAAATGATTTCCGAATCAGTCACCAATAAGCCTGCTTTGGTGCCTTCCAGTGATTTGTATTTTCCAGTGGTATCAATAATCGCAATTACTTCTTTGTTATCTCCATCTTTAATGAGATAAGGACGTTTTTCCGGCGTGGAAATCCTGCCATTTTTGACCGTAAGAACGGGGATTTGCGCCACAAATTCATCGGTGACTTTGACATAAACCTGATTCAAGCCTTGTTGAATTTGAATAGTCCAATACACCATGGCTAGCGCTAACAACAATAACAAGTAAAGAAAAACAACGCCGCCCCAGTTAGTCGCCACGTCCCTGTATAACTTCTTTGAATAGAAGGACATGATAATAGCTTGCCATACGCCGTACTGTCTCATTACACGCTCCTTATGTATTTACCGCATAAATCCCTGGCACGTTACGTAAATATTCTTCGTAATCCAGGCCAAAACCGAACAGATATTTATCTTCCGTCATCACGCCCACAAAGTCCGGTTCAAAATTAACGCCCGGTTCACGTTTGCGATTTTTGCTCACCATGACAGCGGTGTAAATATCCTTAGCGCCAGCCTGCTTGCAATAATCCATAATCGCCGATAGGGTCAGACCCCCATCCATAATATCATCAACAACCAGTATTGTGCGATCTTTCAAATTCTTGCGGGGTTCCACCAGCCAGTGCAGATCACCGCCGCGATTAGTGCCACGGTAACGCGTGGCGTGGATGTAATCGAGCTCCAGGGGGAAATGTAAGCGTGTAAGCAGATGCCCTGTGGTAATTAACGCGCCTGTCATGACGCATAATACCAATGGGGTTTTGTTTTTTAATTTTTGAGTGATGTCGTGCGCCATACGATCGAGGGCTTGATTGACTTCGTCTGCGCTGTAGAGGCATTCCGCTTCTTTAAGTATTGATTCAACTTTGTTTGCTATCATGATGATTCACCTTTGGTTAAGATCGGTTCCCGGATGCGAAAAACGCATCCGGGCTACATTTTAATATTCGCCATTGAGATTCTTCCAACTGGTAGGCTGCATGCGGCAGCTTGTCCAGCACCTGCACCACACCCGCACGATGATTGCAAAGCAGCTTGATGTCGCAGCCTGCCTCATGTGCAGCTTTAACTCTGTCTTCATAATGCGCAGAAATATTCGCGCCTTCCATTGACAAATCATCGCTCAACACCAAACCTTTGAAGCCCATTCTGCTACGTAAAATAGTATAAAGCCACTCCCGGGAAAACCCTACCGGCCGCTCATCTACCACTGAAAACACTATATGCGCCGCCATGACTGCTGGCAGCCCGCGCGCAATTAACGTGGCAAACGGTTTAAGATCATCCTGCTCCACTTCCAGCAAGGAGCGATCGTCGATTGGCAAGGCTTTATGCGAATCCAGCGTGACTGAGCCATGACCAGGGAAATGCTTGGCGACTGCTGCCATGCCAGCTTTACGCATTCCCTGTATGAAGGCATAAGCCAATTCAGCCACCGCATGCGGATCGGCGTGAAAAGCACGATCGCCGATAACGCTGGTGTTGTTTTTGTTTAAATCAAGCACCGGCGCAAGGCTTAAGTCGACCCCAGCGTTAACTAACTCACTCGCCATCAAATAACCACCTTCCAGGGCTTTTTGCTTACCCTCGGCAACATTTCGATCATAGACCCGCCCAAACTCGGCCGCGGGTGGCAATAGCGTAAAATCGTCCTTAAAGCGCTGCACCCTCCCCCCCTCCTGATCCACCATAATAATAAGCGGTTGTTTGCGGGCACTGGCAATCGCCTGACATAAACGTTGTAATTGGTCGCGGGATTCGTAATTGCGCGTGAACAAGATCATGCCACCAACCAGCGGGTGCTGTAAAATCTCTGTATCTTCCGGTGTAAGCTCCTTACCGGCTATATCAACAATAAGTGATCCTATTTTATTGCTCATGATTTATTTCTCATGGGCTTTATTGCCCATAACAGGGTTAGCTTGATAATATGGGAGCATAATACCACTTCAGAATGAATCTTAGCCATGACAAAACACTCAGAATTGAAAACCATACGTGATTACGGGCGATATGCCGCCAGTCGTTTTAATGAAGCTGGCTTGTTTTATGGCCATGGAACGGACAATGCCTGGGATGACGCCATGGCGCTTATCCTGCATACCCTGCATTTGCCGCATAACATCAACCCGGCGATTCTGGATGCTAACCTCCTCGCTGATGAACAGGCCAAAATACAGTCTTTGATAGACAAGCGCGTGAATGAACGTATTCCCGTGCCCTACCTCACCAAAGAAGCGTGGCTGGCGGGTATTTCGTTTTATGTGGATGAGCGAGTACTGATACCACGCTCTCCCATCGCCGAATTAATCGAAAACCATTTTGAACCGTGGATTTTGTACGAAGACGTGCACAATATTCTTGATTTATGCACAGGCAGCGGCTGCTTGGCCATCGCCTGCGCCAAAACCTTCCCACACGCGGAAGTGGATGCCAGTGATATTTCCGCTGACGCGCTATCAGTGGCTAAAATTAACGTGCTACGACATGGGGTGGAAGATCAAGTGCATTTGCATCAGTCGGATTTATTCAAGTCCTTGCCGGAGAAAAAATACGACATCATTATTAGCAATCCGCCCTACGTTAGCACCGATGAAATGTCTAGTTTACCAGCGGAATTTCGTCATGAACCGGCGCTCGGTCTTGCGGCTGGTCTCACCGGTACCGATTTTGCTTCGCAAATTCTCAAAAACGCGCCGCGCTATCTGAGTGACAATGGCATTCTGATTGTAGAGGTTGGTAATAGTGAATACGCGCTGGCTGAACAGTATCCAGATTTGCCATTTACCTGGCTGGAGTTTCAACGTGGAGGTGGCGGTGTGTTTATGTTGACAGCTGATCAGCTTGCCATGATGTAGCACGGATCAAATACGCTTTTTGTATTTCATCCGGGCTACTCCATATCCAGCGTAACTTTCTTCTCATAAATCCTATACGCATTCACCGCGACTCTTTTAGCCGTGTACATCGCTTCATCCGCGTGGCGAAACAGCTCTTCAATCGTGCGAGCGTCATCCGGATAAATACTGATGCCTATGCTAAACACGGCGCGAATCTCATGATCATTAATAACGAAAGGTGTAGCGCCGATGGTAAGCAGTTTTTCAGCAAATGTATTTACATCAGTCAGATCAGTAATGTGACTCATGAAAATAATAAATTCATCACCCGCCTGTCTTGCGGCAACATCATTTGCTCTAACTGTATGCCGTATGCGTTTCGCAATTAATTGTAATAATTTATCTCCAACGTCATGCCCATGAGCGTCATTGACTTGTTTAAATTTATCCATATCCAGATAGAATACCGCTATTTTGCTGCCCGCACGATCCGCGTCTATAATCGCCTGTGTTAAAAGCGTGTAAAATAATTCGCGGTTTGGTAAATCAGTCAAAGAATCGTGTGTCGCGACATACCTTAATTGAGACTGTGAAGTGTTAATGATCTGCATCATGCTGTTGATTGATACCACCATGCTGGCCAATTCATCGTTGCCATGAAATTTAATTTTTTTATCGAATTTGTTCTCACGCGAGATGTTCTGCACTTGTTTGCTTATACTCAATACACGACTTAAAACAAATATCTTCAGTAGCAACCATGTCAGCAAAATGACAAACAATCCCAGTGTCACTACGATAAAAAAGAAATGATGTGATAGAGAAAGCCCTTCCTGAAAAATTATTCTGGGCACCTTGATTTGAATAAAACCTACCGGTTTGTTGGAAATATCACGCAGCATGATATAACCATAGGCAATCTTATTATTGACAAGATTAATATTATCCATCGGATCCGCTAACAGACGAGCATATACAGCGCTAAGAGTTGGATTTTTTTCTATCGCATCAAGCGGGAAAAAATTCAGATCAAGGCCGACGGTGTCAGCCAAATCCGCGAAATATTGATTATTAAGATAATAACCCATCATCAATCCGCCGCGCACCGGCCCTTTTCAGTCACCCGTTAGCACTGGCAAAGATGACATAACGATAAGACCATCTTTAGTATTTAAAATGCCGATTTTTTTAGATGAAGGATCGTTATGTATGGCAAAATCTTTATTTTGCTCTATATATGATAGTGTTGAATTGGGAACGTCACTCATCTTGCTTCTGGCAAGATCATAAAATTTGCCATAATACAATTTCCCGGCATTATCAAAAAACATGAAAAAATTGATATGTGAGGAAGTAAATGTGCCTGACACAAAATTGGAGTTAATAAATTTGGGATCCTTTTTTTGCATGAAAGCATAGGCTTCATCCCAGACCGCCCATGCGGTGCTATACATTTGGAGTGCGAGCAAAGAGTGTTCGTATGCGCGCCGCACATCGCGCACCTGCATTTCCGCCATTCTGTTTTCGAGTTGTTCGTAGTTGGCGCGTAGCACCCATCTTGAATCTGCAAAAATAATCAGGCAGATTGCCAGCCATGCGCCCGCGACAATGATTGCTACCTTGCTTTGAAGCTTCATACATCTCCTTACATATATAGCTATTTTATCTGAATTCTTAAAGCATGTATCTCGTCAGGAATTAAATCATTGAATAATAAGTAGATTTTACGATGGGCTGCCACGCGTTTTAACTGACTGAGGCTGGGCGCTGAGATAATGATCGCGAAATGCCGGCCACCGCCCTGGTGACCCGCATGACCTACATGATTAGCGCTTTCATCCAGCACTTCCAGATGTGTTGGCGATAAAGCTTGTTGCAATCGCGCTGTGATCAGCGCGACTTTTTCTGCTCCGTTCATTATTACGTCTCAACCATAAAGCGCATCAGATAAACCGCTTGCAGGATACTGAAAAGGATAAGCGCGCCGCTGATGCCGTAGAACTTGAAGTCGACCCACACTTCCAGACTGAACGTGTAAGCAACATATATATTTATCAAGCCAAGCAGCAGAAAAAACGTCGCCCATACAAAATTTAAGCGTTTCCAGACATATTCGGGAACAACATTGCCACTTTCGGTAATAGCAGATTCCATCAAACGTTGTATAAACGGCTTTTGGGTGAAAAACTGAGTGTAGAAAATAGCAAGAGAAAAAATGGCAAACACTACAGTTGGTTTCCATTTAACAAACATGGGATTGTGAAAATACAGCGTCATACCGCCGAATAGTAAAAATGCAATCAAGGTGATGACTTGCATCTTGTCCCATTTTTTCTTAAACCATCGTGTCGTAAATACTTGCACAAACGTTGCGGCTATACCGACTTGCGTGGCGGTATAGATACCAAAAAATTTAAAGGTGCCAAAAAATAGTATGACGGGAATTAAATCATAAAGCATGTGCATAATCTTTTTCCTGATCTTCAGTAGCAACAATTTTGCGAAATGGCGCGAGGTAACTATAAACCACTGGAATAACAATAAGCGAGAAAAATGTGCCGACCAGTAAGCCGCCCACAATGACTAAACCAATCTGCTGACGGCTTTCCGCGCCTGGGCCTTGCGCAAAAGCAAGCGGCATCGCGCCTAATACCATTGCGGCGGTGGTCATTAAAATTGGGCGCAGTCGGTAAACAGCGGACTGTTTTACCGCGTCTTGGATACTCATGCCCTGCGTTCTTAGGCGATTAGCAAAATCCGTGATTAAAATACCGTGCTTGGCGATCAAGCCAATCAGGGTAATCAATCCAATATTACTGTAGATATTCAAGCTGCCACCAAATAATTTTAACGAGGCGATCGCGCCTACTACCGCGAATGGCACAGTCAGCATAATAATGAGCGGATCGATAAAACTTTCAAACTGCGCGGCCAAGACCAGAAAAATAAACACCAGCGCCAGCATAAACGTAAACATCGCGCTTTTATCGGAATCCAGAAAACTGCGGGCCGCGCCGCTAAAAGTAAATTTCATATCATCTGGCAGATTTTCTTTCGCGATTTTTTGCACTTGTTTCACCACATCAGACAACATCACATTCGGCGCGAGCGTCATGCCAATCGTATCCGAACGCATGCGCTCGTAATGCGGAAAATTATCCGGCGCGGTTTTGTGGTTAACTTCCAGCAGACTGGCAAGCGGTGTCATCGCCATATCCAGATTACGCACGTAGAGTTGCTGGATGATTTCTGGATTGGCCAGCGCGGATTTATTCATTTGCACCACTACATCAGTATCCTCTGTTTTACCGACAATACGCCCCGCCAACAGTGTAGACAATGTGTTAGTGATCGCAGACATAGGCACGCGCAAATCCGCCGCTCTGTCGCGGTTAATAGCCAGTTGAAACTGCTCACTCTCCCACTTCATGCGGTTATCAACATGCAAAAAGTTCGGGCTCTTGCGTAACTCATTCATAATCTGCTGTACCACTTGCTGCAGTTTACGATAATCCGCGGTAGTCATCAAAACCAGTCCAACATGCTCGCCACTACTCTCTCCCAAATATTCGACCAGTGACGGTGGCGGCGCAAACGCGCTGGCATACACGCCTGTTAAGGCGCTAATTTTAGGCATCAGCATCGCGGCAATTTCATCTGGGCCACGCTTGCGTTCTGAACGAGGCTTCAATATCAGCAGATCAAAGGTGTTTGAGGTTGACTGTCCGCCGACAATTGATAAATATGATTCAATTTCAGGTATATCTTTAAAGATTGTTTCCAGCTGTCTTGCATATTGGTCGGTATAGTGAAAACTGGCGTCACGCGGGCCAGACGCGGAAACATAGACCATATTGGTATCTTCCTGTGGCGCGAGTTCCGCTGGCACAAAGTGATATAACACCACGCCCAGCAGCGCGACACCCGCCAACGCAGCCAGCACCCATTTTCTGTTCGCCAGGACTTTATTCAGCATTTTTTGATAAAACGCCTGCAGCGATTTCATTTTACTCTCTTGCCACAACGCGTATTTGCTTTCAGATTGGTGCGGTTTCAAAATACGCGCGCACATCATCGGCGACAGCGTTAACGCGATAAAGCCTGAAATAATCACTGCTCCTGCCAGCGTAAAAGTAAATTCACGGAACAGAATACCCAGCAATCCGGGTGTAAACGCGATTGGCGCATACACCGCGGCAAGTGTGAGCGTCATCGCTATAATGGGAAAAAGTATTTCGCGACTGCCCTTGATCGCCGCGCTGACTGGCGTCATGCCTTCTTCAATGTGTCTGCTGATATTTTCCAGCATAACAATCGCGTCATCCACCACCAGACCAATCGCAAGGACGAAAGCCATCAAGGAAATTGTGTTAATGGAAAAACCAAACATATAAAGCACGGTAAACGTGCTAATGACACACACGGGAATAGTAATAATCGGAATAAGCGTCGCGCGGAAACTGCAAAGAAACGCGAGGATAACCAGCCAGACAAAAAACACCGCTTCGATAAACGAATCGTAAACGCTGTGAATGGAAGCGCGAATATAATCCGCCTGATCATAACTCAGCTTGGCTTTCATGCCTTGCGGTAAAGTACGCTGCACTTCTTTCAGCACCCGCTTCGTCTCTACCTCTACATCCAGCGGATTAGCGTTAGATTGTGGAATAATCGCCAACGCGATAGCCGGTTCGCCGTTAATGCGAAACGCGGAATCGGTAGTTTCCGCTTCAAGTTTCGCTTCACCTATATCCCTTAAGCGAACCACTTGATTATCCTTGTCACGAATAATCAAGTTATTAAATTGATCGGCTGATTTTAACGCCGTGTCAGCCACTACTGTATAATTACGATCCTGGCCTTTAATTTGTCCGGTTGGAATAGAGGCATTTTGCTCATGCAATAATTGCGCCACTTCTTCCACTGTCACATTGGAGCCAGCCATGCGTGCCGGATCGAGTGAAATGCGCACCACGGAGCGCTGCTTGCCATACATATACACTTGTCCGATGCCGTCCGCCGTTTCAAAAGAGGGCTGAATAAATTTTTCAATATAATCGCTTAACTCAATTGCACTGCGCGTGTTATCGGTAAACGTGATATAGACAATGGGTTCACTACTGTTATCTGTTTTATACACGACAGGACTGCGTACATCTTTTGGCAGTTCATCGCGTATACCCTCAAGCTTACCGCGCACCTCTTCCACTGCCGCGTCAATATTACGACCTAATTTGAAGGTAATATTGACACTGCTTGAACCTGCAGAGCTGCTGGAGCGAATATTTTCGATGCCGCTGATACCAGATAAAGAACCTTCTATTGGTTTGGTAATATCTTTTTCCACAATGCGCGCGCTCGCGCCAGGATATGCGGTGCTGATATACACTTTTGGCGGAGTGATATTGGGAATCCAGCGCACCGGCAAATTGACGAAACCCATCACACCGATGATCGTCATCATGAGACTGATCACGATGGCGAACACGGGACGCTTGATGCAAAATGCCGATATGTTCATATTAATTACCATTTTCACCCAAGTCATGCGTCGGGACGACGCGGGAGTATACTAAGTTTTTACCTTTACTGGCGTAGTATTATGCACCTTCATTTGGCCATCTGTGATCACTTGATCACCTGCCGATAATCCCTGCGTAATCTGCACTTCACTTTCCGTGCGTTTGCCAACCAATACGGTGGTCGCTGACGCTTTGCCATTAACAATCTTAAAAACTTGCTGGCCATCCAGCATGGGCACCAGACTGCGCGCAGGAATCATGAGCGCATGCTCATTGGTTCCCAGTCCCTGCGTGACATCCACCAGCATACCCGAGGCCAATTCATTTTTATCATTCGGCACATCCGCGTATAAAGCGATAGAGCGATTTTCCACATTGATAGTGGGCGAAATAAACGATACTTTTCCTGTAAATAACTTGCCTGGATAAGCAGCGCTGGTCACTTTCACTTCTTGCCCAATTTTCAACATCGGCAAGTATTTTTCCGGCAAATTATATTCCACGCGTAAATGTTTGGTATCGGTTAGCGTCACCACACTATGACCCGAAGTAACGTATTCACCTTCGCTTACTTTGCATTTGCCTGTCACGCCATCAAATGGCGCGATCAATTTGGTGTGCTCAAGCATCACCGCATTTTCCGCCATCTCCGCTTTCTTTTTCTTTAACTCCGCTTCCGCTTTTTCCAGCGTGTCTTTAGCAATATAGCCTTTTTTGCCGAGCGGCAGCATGCGATTATAATTTCCTTCGATATAATTATAATCCGCTTTAACGGATGCATATTTCGCCGCGAGGACCGCATCATCCAGTTGCAGCAATACCGCGCCCTGTTTCACTTGCGCGCCATCCTGAAAATTCACTTTTTTAACCTGACCACTCGCTTCCGACATGATTTCCACGCTGCGTGCCGACATGGTTCCCAAGGCGCGCGCTTCCATCGGCACAGTGGATTCTTTCACCGTCGCGGCTTCGACTAAAACCGCCTCACCTTGTACCTCACCTGCTTTATGACGCCATTTAACCACCAGCATGATGGCAACGACAATCACTGTGACGGTAATAACCAGCTTTTTCTTTTGCTTAATGTAAGTCAGCATTCGTTGACCCTCTTTTTGCAAAAATCGCCGCGACATCGACTTTATCAAACACGTATTCTTTATTACAAAAATCACAGGTCACTACCAGCACCTGTTTTTCTCTCAACTCTTCTTCCGCTTCTTCCTTGCCTAAAAGTAAAATCGCGTCTTCGCCACGCTTGCGCGTGCAAGTGCAACGGAAAGCAACTGGTTGCGGCTCAAATACCCGTACATCTTCTTGTGGGTAAAGCTTGCGTAACAAATTTTCATATCCCAGATTCAGCATATCAGTCGTTTGAATCTGAGCGGTCGCCGATGTTAAACGCGCCCACTGCATACTAATCATGTCTTGTTCCATGCCATAGACATCACGTTCCTTGCCCGGCATCACCTGCAATAACAGCCCGGCCGCGTTCTGTTTGTCGACCGCGAGCCAAAGTTTCGTCACCAACTGTTCTGATTCTCTAAAATACCCTTCGATGGATTCAACCAGTGAATTACCGCGCCAGCTCACCACACCCTGATAATTTTGCGTGCTTTTGTCGGAATTAAGCATGATCATTAGCACGCCATCGTTAAAGGATTCCATTAAGTCGTGATAGCTCAAATCACCATCGCACTGCACCAGACCACGCAAAGAAAAATTGTTATCGCATTGCGCCAATAGCATTTTGAGCTTGCCCTTACCCCTGAATTGCACGGATAAACGGCCTTTAAATTTGATAATCGCGGTCAACAATCCAGCGACGCACAATGCCTCTCCTAACAGCTGTTGCACCGCCTGGGGATAATCGTGCTGCGAAATAATGGTCTGAAAAGTCTCTTCCAATTGAATAAACTCACCTCTAACTGGGGCCGTTTCGAATATAAATCGTTGTAAGTTATCATTTTTTTTCATTTTATCGGGAACCCTGGCTTGAGTATCTCATTGTTATGTTAAAGGTAGTTCATAGTTTATACTATTTGCATGAAAAAGAAACCTACGGTAGCACAGCAAGACCTGGATACCTTTCGCGAGGCGGTGAAAGGTACCAGACGCATTAGTCACGATAAAATTCCTTTATCTGAATCCCGGCTGAAGTTTACCCCGGAATGTTTTAATCCGGGGCCGGGACGACAAGCCCCCACTATGCGCTCTTCGCAAAACCCAGCATCCCACTCCCTCGAACTAAACGAAACAAGCGACCTTCCCAAAGTCGGCAGCGAAACAAGCCTCAGCTACAACCAACCCGGCATTTCACACAAAATACTTCGCAATTTACGCAAAGGCCAATATAATATCGAAGCGGTCCTGGATCTTCATGGCATGACGACAAACGAAGCAAAAGCAGCAGTAAGCAAATTTCTGCAACAATGTTTGCAAGATAGCATTCGTGTGGTATTGATCATCCATGGCAAAGGCCGCGGCACGCAGCCCATACTTAAAAATAAAATCAATCAATGGCTACGCGGCATTAAAGAAGTTCTGGCATTTTGCACCGCATCGACGACGCACGGCAGTCGCGGCGCGATATATGTTTTATTAAAGCGCATGCACGCAGAGGAGAAATAGTTTGGATAAGAAATCGACCATCATTATCGGCATTTCAGGCGCTTCCGCCTCCGGTAAAAGTTTATTGGCAAATACGATAGTGAGTGAGTTAGGGTCTGACCAGGTAGTCGTTATCTCGGAAGACTCATACTACAAAGATCATAGCAACATTCCCTTTGAAGAGCGGGCAAAAATCAATTACGACCACCCCGATTCAATGGACCATGAATTGCTGCTTCATCACCTGCAACAACTGCAGCAAGGCAAGAGTATCGAAATCCCCATTTACAATCACTCGCTGCATATTCGTGAAAAAGAAACGCGTCATATCGGCCAGCATGCCATTATTGTGCTAGAAGGTATTTTGTTATTTGTCGAACCCAATTTGCGCGACGCCATGGATATTCGTATCTTCATGGAAACCGCGCTGGATATCTGCTTAATCCGTCGTTTAAAGCGCGATATTAAAGATCGAGGCAGATCGCTTGATTCTGTGTTGAAACAATATGAAGACACCGTCAGACCGATGTACCTTCAGTTTATTGATCCTTCAAAACGCTATGCTGATTTGATCGTGCCACGGGGCGGCGGTAATCGTATCGCGATTGACATGATTAAAGCGAAGATGCGGGAGTTGTTGAAAAGTATAAACAGCTAGCAATCATCCGCCATGGAGGGCGGTAAATGAAATTAAGAAACAAGATTCTCATTTCGATTGGCCTGGCTTGGCTGGTTTTCCTTGCGCTTACTTATATCGGCTCCAATACTATCTTGACTCGCAGCTTCCTTGCGCTGGAACATGATCGTGCCGATCGTGATCTTGGCCGTGTTGACCAGGCGCTCGATCAAAATGATTATTCACTTTATACCTTTACCGCTGACTGGTCACACTGGGATGATTTGTACAACTATGTTAAGGGAACCAATCCCGCGTTTGTTCCAACTAATCTCAACATGATTGCATACGCCAACTCGCACGTTAATTTGATGACCTACTGGGACAATCAAGGTAAGTTACTCGTTGGCACCGCGATTGACACAGACAAACAAAAACTACTCCCCTATCCCGCGGGATTGAATAAATATATTTATCCTGGTAGCGTTTTATTGGATCACCATGATGTTGATAAAGATGTAAGAGGATACATTTATACCGCAAATGGCATTATGATGATCGCGTCATGCGCGATAACAGATAGCAACAAATCGCAACCACCTTTAGGCGTCACAGTTTTTGGCCGCAATCTAGATAAAGATATAGTAAAGAAAATTGCCGACACAACCAAATTAAACATAAAACTTGTCACATTAAAAGATATCGCGGATTCAAAGCCACTACAGGCATCCCTTAAAAATGCTTCAGCAGAGAGCAATGGACACTATAACCAGCCTATCTCTGATAAAACGCTATGGAGTTATACTCTTATCAGGGATATAAATAATAAACCCATTGGTATGTTTAAAATAATAACGACGCGTGCTATTTATCTCGCCGGTGAGAAAGCTATTCGATATTTTTTAACGACCTTTATTATTTTAGGCATATTATTTA
>DAIDIB010000012.1:0-11461 GCA_027459575.1 Gammaproteobacteria bacterium
TAGGACTTGAACCTAGGACCAAAGGATTATGAGTCCCCTGCTCTAACCAACTGAGCTATGGGCCCGAAAGGGGTATTGCGATACAACGAGACGCCAATGATATATGGAAGCGGGCCATGTTTCTAGTCCATAATGGGCAAAATTGTCCCGGGAAAGGAGAGCATGGAATGGCCACCTCGCGAGATCTATCAGACGTAGAAATGGAAGACTCAAGTAATACCTCTGTCGATGACGAGGATAGCGTGTTTCAAGACATTGATAATGACTCCATCTTTGCCCTGATTGATACGCCCCTCACGCCCGCTAGTAGTAAAAGTGATTATTACCTCATTAACCCTACCAGCATGACAGTAAGAGACGCCTATATCGCTACCCAATTCCTACTCTTTCAACTCCAGCAATGGGGGGAGATTCTCACCCATAATAACGTCATATATGAAAATATCCCCATCAAACGACCGGGAACGGCGGAGGTAATCGAAGCGGCGGTTGAATTTACGCATGACATTGCCTTGTACCACAGTAATAAATATCCAGGGCAGGATCGTTTTGCCGTTGTAGGCAGAACGCTGGTTGGATGGGGTGGCGACTGCAATGTTTGGAAAGTAAAAGGCAAATTGAAGCCTTCACTCACCGGCACGCTTTTTTATCAATCTGATAAATACAAATCAGACGATCAAAAGTGGGTGGCAAGATATGAAACTCATTCGGCTCATTTATCGGCGGATCAAGCGGTTGCTGTGTATGAGCTAGCTAAAGGTAATAAAAACCTGGGGATGAAGCATCCCATGTGGACGGGCAGTGTTTCCAAAAAAGGCTGCGGTATGTCAGTCAGCATTATGCGGCGTCTTAAGGACTATAATCTGGAAGATGTATTGCATATAAATCAGTCGCATCACGGCTATTTGGACGGCGTACTAAAAAAGAGTGAGCGCTGGGATTTGTGTGAGCTGTTTAAGCTTATGGAATTAGACTTGTTACAACTTTCTGATTTAGACATTTTGCGATATAGCCATGCTACTGCAGTTGCGTATAAAGAGCAGGTGCAGAAATTGGGTTTGATGCATCGTGATATTAAAGCGGAAAATATCCTTATCGATTTGACGAAAGGACCGGTTCCCGCCGCCATCACGATTGTGGATTATACTTACGCCAGACGTATAGGGACGACTGATAGCACTTCGATCTGCGGTACACCTGGCTACATCGCTCCGGAAATACTTGAAGGGGAAAATCCAACATCAAACGAAGCTGATATTTACTCATTGGCTTGTACTCTTGCGCAGTGGTTTAAAGACGATAGTGCGTATGATGAACTTCCTGAAGATGATCCTAGGGGCTATCAACAATCAATTAACCGACAATTTACCCAGCTCGCCGCAAGCACGCCTGATGAAATTAAAAGCTTGCTTAATCGCATGGTGGCGCGTGACCCGGATGAGCGCCCAACAATAGATCAGGTAATCAACGAACATGAAGATGTGATTGAAATGAAAGAGTTTGATCTGAGGCTAAGTGCTGCTTCATCGCCATCAGCAAAAAAGTGATGGCGATGAAATCAGGTTATTCCTGCTCTTCCAGGAAGCTGCGCAGTTGTTCTGCGCGTGATGGATGACGTAATTTACGCAACGCCTTCGCTTCGATCTGGCGAATACGTTCACGCGTTACATCAAACTGTTTGCCTACCTCTTCCAGTGTGTGATCGGTATTCATATTAATACCAAAACGCATGCGCAATACTTTTGCTTCACGTGGCGTCAGCGAGCCAAGAACTTTTTGCACCGCTTCACCCAAACCAGAACCAGTCGCGGCGTCGATCGGCGACATGGTGTTGAGGTCTTCGATAAAGTCGCCCAGATGGGAATCTTCATCGTCACCAATCGGGGTTTCCATGGAAATGGGCTCTTTGGCGATTTTTAAAATCTTGCGAATTTTATCTTCTGGAATACTCATGCGACGGCTGAGTTCTTCCGGCGTGGGTTCCTGGCCGGTTTCCTGCAGCAATTGCCGTGAGATGCGATTTAATTTATTGATGGTTTCAATCATGTGCACAGGAATACGAATGGTGCGCGCCTGATCTGCGATAGAGCGTGTGATCGCCTGACGAATCCACCACGTTGCATAGGTTGAGAATTTGTAACCGCGTTGATATTCGAATTTATCAACCGCTTTCATCAGGCCGATATTGCCTTCCTGAATCAAGTCTAAAAATTGCAGACCGCGATTGGTGTATTTTTTCGCGATGGAAATCACGAGTCGCAAGTTCGCTTCGACCATTTCTTTCTTCGCGCGACGTGCTTTAGCTTCGCCGATGGATAAGCGTCGATTCACTTCTTTAATTTCCGCGATAGTCATGCGCATCAGCTCTTCGAGCGCAATGAGTTTTCTCTGCGAACGCTGTATATCTGGCAAGTAACGCTCGAGATCGGCGCAGTTGGTTTTGCTGAGACCGTCTTTCATCCAGGATGGATTGGTTTCATTGCCGACGAACGCTGTGATAAAGGTTTTGCGCGGCAATTTGCTCTTGTTGACGCACACATCCATAATGAAACGTTCTTGCTGGCGAATTTCATCCAGCATGCTACGCATCTTGCGCGACAACTTATTAAACTGTCGCGGCGATAATTTGATGTCCATGAAATATTTGGCTAGCTCTTCACGTTTGGCAAGATAGCGTTTGTGTTTTGGGCCATTGCGTTTTTCAGAAGCGATCGCTTCAATGTAAAGCTTACGTAAACCTTCAAAACGTTCTTTGGCTTCTTCAGGATTTAAGCCAGCATCATCATCGAAAGGATCGGCTGCTTCTTCCCCGCCTTCTTCCTCTTCTTCTCCTGTGGTCGCTTTTGCCGCTGGTGCGCCAGCGCCCGCAGCGCCGCCTTCTTCATCGCCTTCTTCGCCATCAAGATTCGCTTCGATGTAGCCGCTGATCACATCGCTTAAGCGTAATTCACCTTTTTCCACGCGATCATAATCAGCCAGCACTTCCGCGATCATTTGTGGCTGATAGGCAAGCGTGGTCAGCATCTGGTTGATGCCTTCTTCGATACGTTTGGCAATCGCGATTTCACCTTCACGCGACAGCAACTCCACGCGACCCATTTCACGCATGTACATGCGCACAGGATCGGTGGTGCGTCCCAGTTCAGTGTCGACGGCGGCGAGTGCGTTAGCAACTTCTTCCGCGGCGACTTCATCTTCGGGCGCTTCGTTATTTTCTGCCAACATCAATTCTTCCATCTCTGGCGCATCTTCCGACACACGAATACCCATGTCGTTAATCATGCCAATGATGTCTTCAACTTGTTCTGGATCGGTAATATCCGCGGGCAAATGATCATTGACCTCGGCGAAAGTCAGGTAACCCTGTTCTTTGCCGCGATTGATGAGTTCTTTTAACCGTGATTTTTGTGATTCTTTTTCGGAGCCTTGTTGTTGATCCTGTGAGTCTTGCTCAGCCATAGTGGGCAACCTGTTATCTTTAGCCAAAAAAGTGGTTTGAAATGAATCTGCTATTATCTAACATTTATCATTTTAAGTATATGCCTTTTTTCTTGCAATACAGGCAGCTAGCTCGGTTTTTTCCTCATTGGATAGCCCCTCCTGGGCGGCCTTGGCCAGCAAGCGGTTGATTTCGTTATCATAAGCCAAGACATTGATTTGTCTTAACGCGCCAAGGAATTCATGCTCGATGCCCGTTTCCGGTACCGCATGCTCCCAATGAGCCAGCTTCGCGATAAATTTCTCTTCTTTTTGACCACGCCAATATTCTAATAACGCGCCAGTGGTTATTTTCAAGTTTTGTTTAATAATATCAATAAGTTGATTCATAAAAGCCAGCCCTGGCAGGTTGCCGGCGGGTAACTCAATGGCCAATCCCGCCAATTGCGGGTTCTGCACTAAAAGCATTAATGCTTTGTGTATAGGTTGCGGCAATCTCGACTGTAGCCCGGATGAAACTGTCATTGCGAGGCCGTTTTTTGGCCGAAGCAATCCAGTTTCATCCGGGGAGCTATCTCCCAATCTCGCCGCCGAAGGCACGTGTCCCAGATCGACCCTCGCCCGTTTCTCAAGCTCGCTATAAAGAATATCCTGATAAATCCCCGCCGGCACACGATCGATACATTTTTTTGCTTCTGTGGCGAATTGCGTTCGTCCTTCCATGGTCGTTGTATCCGCTTCTTTCCACTTCGTTTGGAAAAGGAAATCCGACAAAGACGAAGCAGACCGAATGCGCTGATCAAACGCCGGTTTGCCCTCTTTACGAATCAGACTATCCGGATCATCACCCTCAGGCAAAAACAAAAAGCGCACTTGCATGCTGTCATTCATCAACGGCAGGGTAACCTCTAGCGCACGCCAGGCAGCCGTGCGCCCCGCTTGATCACCATCGAAACAAAACACAATTTCAGTCGTGTAACGCAGTAATCTTTCTAAATGATGCGCAGTCGTCGCCGTGCCCATCGTCGCCACCGCGTAAGTCACGCCATGTTGAAACAGCGCGATCACATCCATGTAACCTTCCACCACCATCACGCGCTCAAATTTACGATTGGCTTTTAACGCTTGATACAAGCCATATAATTCATGACCTTTTTGAAACAGCGGTGTTTCCGGCGAATTTAAATATTTTGGCTCGCCTTGATCTAGTACGCGTCCGCCAAAACCAATATAACGACCGCGATGATCGCGAATGGGATACATGATGCGATCACGAAAACGGTCGTAATAACCACCTTCGTCTTTTCGAATGATTAATCCTGTATCCAATAATTTTTTGCGATCGATATCATTCGTGCCAAACATATCCAGCACATGGCTCCAGCCACTTTGCGCATAACCTAAATGAAATAGTCTCGCGACCTCACCCGAAATGCCGCGATTTTTTAAATACGCAATCGCGCGCGGTGATTGTTTTAATTGCTCGTAATAATATTCTGCTACTGTCGCCGCAAGATCATACAACGTCGTCAGCGATTCGTCTTTTTTGTGCGGCATCGCCTTGCGCGGTACTTCCAATCCCGCCACGCGCGCCAACGATTCCACTGCTTCCGGAAAACTCAGCCGGTCTTGCTGCATTAAAAAATCCACCGCGTTGCCGTGCGCGCCGCAGCCAAAGCAGTAATAAAATTGTTTAGGCTGGCTGACAGAGAACGAGGCGCTTTTTTCATTGTGAAAAGGGCAGCGGGCAAAATAATTACTAGCTGACTTCTTTTTCAATGGCACATGCGTATTGATCAAGTCGACGATATCGACTTTTGCCAACAATAAATCAATAAATTCGCGTGGGATGCTCACTGTGTATCGCCTCTGTTGTCATCCCTGCGCGAACGCGAGCAGGGGATATAAAGCGTGTAGCATTGATGGTATCATGCGAGCATTCATGAATAAATAACAAAACAGAGTGGTCAATATGAAATCAATTTGTGTTTTTGCAGGTTCAAATTCCGGTAATAATAAACAATATGAAATGGCCACGGCACATTTGGGAGAAGAAATGGCCAGAAATGGCATTAACCTCGTTTACGGCGGTGCTAAAAGTGGGTTAATGGGGGTGTTAGCGAATACCATCCTCAAAAATGGCGGTACCGTGACAGGCGTTATCACAAATTTGTTGTACGAAATTGAAGGTCACTCACAATTAACAAAGTTATATAGAACTGAAACCATGCATGAAAGAAAATATTTGATGTCTCAGCTGGCCGATGGTTTTATTGTGTTACCCGGCGGTTTAGGTACATTAGAAGAGCTGTTTGAAGTCTGGACTGCGGCTAAATTACAAATACACGCTAAATCGATTGGCCTGCTTAACGTTGATGGTTTTTATACCGGGCTGCTCGATTTTATTCAGTCTACTATTAGAGAAGGCTTTGCAACAGAAAATAATCAAACGCTAATCAGCGTTTCAGATAACCCAGCTCATTTGCTTGGCATAATGAATACAGAGGCTGCATAAATGTAGCCTGTACATGTTTTTTGTGTACGGGGCGTATTGATTAACAAGATGTATCATTTTCTAGTTTAAATAAAAAAGTCTCGGCTTCATGGAGTTGATTTTCGTTGAACACGGTTAAACCATTTTGAGAAAGTAGCGCAGCGGTCGTTCCTGTGCCAGCTATCGTTTTGCCGGTATAAGTGCCATCATAAATAGTGTTATTTCCGCAGGAAGGGCTATTTGATTTGAGAATAGCTATTTTAATGTGATGTTCCGTCGCAACTTGTAAGGCTTTATTTGCGCCGAGAATAAAAGCTTCCGTTCTATCGATGCCATTATGAGTGATTACTCGTGCTTTACCGGCAAGCACTGCTTGTCCGCCACCACTGCCTACAATTTCGGAAGAGGGGCGTGGCACTGGTAATCCAGCGGATACTTCTGGACAAACAGCAACAAGGCGTCCTTCTTGTTGCCATTTATCTAAAATACCATGTTGGCATAAGGCGTCTTTTCCGTGATAACGAACTTTTTGCCCAATTAAACAGCCACTAATTAGTATTTTTTGCATAGCGCGCTTAGCTCACGTTTGCCTTGCGATCCTGATTTCTAAATGCAAAATTCTGGGTTAAAAATTTCACATGTTCATGCGCCAGATCATTTTTGCTTTTTAGATAATTAACGATTGTTTGAGTATCAGCTACTGAAAAGGTGTCGCTAAACAAAGTGGATCCTTCTAATGGTTTGTTGCTCAACCCAATCTCCATTAACCGGTATTTAACATATTCTACAGAGGTGGCGTCTTCATAGATAGGCTGATGAAAGTTAATCCCATAACTATTTAAAAACGCGATAAAAAATTCAATCGCTTGACGTCTTTGTTCCGGGAAATCTTCTTGATACCTTGTGTAACCAGCATTTATATCGCTGTAACCATTCCTCAAGCAAAAATCAACCGCGTGAGCGAGAAGAGCAAACATTTCTCCTAGCACGATAAGATTTTTTTTATGAGTTAATATATCCGATTCAATGTCTTTCAGCGCGATACTACGGAATGTACCAGCGATATCCAGGGTTTTGTGTTCGACTAATAAGTCTTGACCAAATCGCGCAGTTAATTCTTTAATTCGATATTCTGTCACGTCTCTGTGAATGGAGCAGCCATTGTTGGCTGATAAAAGACAAACAGGAATATTGCGCATCATTAACAGAGAGGCTGTTAAGGTGCTGTCTCTGCCGCCGGTAAATAATACAACTTGCGGTTTTTTGCTGGGCGTATTTTCTTTTTTATTTTCTGTGCCAAGGGTATTTACATCAATCATTATTAGGGTCTCCGGGATTTTTGTTGTTCAATAACGAGTTATTTGCTGCTCAAAAAAGACTCAAAAATCCATTTATTAGAGTGAATGTAATCTATCAGGATTTTTTTACTTGAGCAATTTGCTCTTAATTTGGCTTTATTGATGTGTGACTCGACCGTGCGTGGAGAAAGGTTAGTAGCCTGTGCGATTGATTTTATGGACATCCCTCTCATTAGATACGCACAGCATTCCATCTCTTTAAGAGTCAAATAAAAATCTTCATTAAAATGTATGCGTCTGGGTTTGTCCTGGGTATAAAAATTGTCGAAATGATTGATAGATTGCTTTTGGTCGATGGATGGCGCGGGCAATATCAATTCGGTAGAAACATGATTTGTTTTTCTATTTACTCCTGGCAGATTAAGTATTTGTTCTTTAATGCATAATATAAACATTTTTAATAGATCAAGGTTATTCATGCAAAAATTCTGTGTGCCGTCATTTTCAATCGAGCTTGCAAATGAAAAAACTTCGATATGGTCGGGATTGGCAATGTAAATATTGCATCCATTCCAGATATTGTATTCATGCAAAGCGCCTAATAACCGATCCGTCGTATTATTTGGCCAAAGATAAACGTAGGGAACATTATATTTTGCATTGGGCAGGTAATCTTGAAAGAGTATTTTGTATTTAATTTTTTCAGTGAAACGAAACTCAATCCACTTTTCCTCGCTGGTTAAGTTTAATACGGTTCCATCTTTGTTAAAACGTAAGTAGCTGAAATTAGTCAGCATTGTGTGAGTAAACAATGGAGCTGATAACTCGCGTATTTTAGGAATCATGTCCTTGGCATAAAACAGGGCCTGAACATCGCGTATAAAATAATCAGTCATAGAATAATAATTGGTCAGTCACATCAGTGAAAATCACCGATGTATTTTATCCCCCGATCTTATTAAATACCATACTCTGATAGATAAATAGAACGAGGAGTGGTATATGAGAGATTTTTTAATCAACATAAGTAAAAATGAAATAGCGGCTCATCAGGAAAGATTAAAATATTGTGGTATAACAAATATTACTTCTTGTTTTGATGAAGACGTGCAAAAAAAACTGAAAGAAGAAGCTAATTCCATTTTTAACATGAGATCGAAACGAAAGGATTTTATATCCACTCACACACATACGCCCAGAAATATGTTTACAGTGAGCGAAGTGGATATCACTAATACGAGTCGAATCATTAAGGAATTTTATTACTCTTCCGATCTGCTAGGTTTATTGAGCGAGATGGCGATGGAAAAAGTAAATTTTTTGCCCTGGACGGGAGAGAGATATGTTATTAATGGGTTAGTAAATAATAAAGATACCCATGGATGGCACTGGGATGACTATGCATATGCCTTAGTGTTTATTGCCGAATGCCCGCCTAGAGGCGCGGGAGGGGAGGTTGAGTGCGTTTCAAATACTAACTGGATTAAGTCTAATCCAAATATACGACATATCGTTAATACAAGACCCGTACAATCATACTATTTTGAACCAGGCAGTTTTTATTTTATGAAATCTGATACGACATTACATCGTGTAAGTAATATAGATCAACCTTATCAGCGTTTATCGATAGCCATGTCTTATTGTAATCAAGCTGATTTAAGCAAAGATATGGATCATCTCACTGTTTACGATTTATATGGGTGATGGTTATGAATAATGAATGTCCTAATATAAGCATCAAAGCATTTTTAATGCTGATAGTATCGGGTTGTATTGTGGGGCTAGGACCGGTTATCGCAAAATCGATAGCCGTGCCTGCCGCCACAATTGTATTGTATCGTATAGCGCTTCCTATACCCATGCTGTATTTTTTGAAGAAAATAAAAAGCTCAGCAACGCGTTCTCCTGAAGAACAGTCCTGGCGAGATAATATTTTAATGATGATAATTGGATTGTTTTTTGCATTAGACCTTGCCGCTTTTTATATTTCATTGAAATATATTAGCGTCGCGTCAGCAACTTTACTGTCAAATCTCTCGCCAGTATTTTTAACTTCTTATGCAATTATTAGAAAAGGACGAATTACAAAAGAAATAGGATGGGCATTAATAGCGATTGTTGGCTTGATATTTTTATGCGGAACAAAAAACAATTATTCGCCTGATGATATAGTTGGTTATTTAACCGCGGTGTCTGCCGCTGGCTTCTTTACTTTCTATATTTTATTGATAAATAAATTAGGAAAAAAATATGGCAGTACCGATATCATGTTTTGGTCGAGCATCGGAGCGTCAATATTCCTGTTGTTAGCTTGCATTGTTTGCAATTTTGATATGCGCATCCCGGCGCTGGATTCGTTTTTGCTAATCTTGCTCTTGTCTTTCGGCGTGCAACTCGTCGGCCAAACGATGCTCACAAAAGCAATAAGCATTTTCCCGCCAGCATTTTCATCTTTGGGGATTTTGATTGATCCAGTGGCGGCGGCGGTTCTTGCCTGGTTGCTTTTGCATGAAGCATTAAGCATTTTTGAGATGATTGGTATTATCCTGGTATTAATAGGCATATTTGGTTCATATCAATTACAAAAAAACAAAAATGATGAATTAAATAACGAGGAGGTTGTATATGCTAAAAGTTGATTTTTATAAATACGCGTCTAATGGAAATAATTTTATTTTGATAGACGAGATGGTTGACGAAAAAATTCCCGAAGCAAAAAAAGCGATTTTTTCAAAGTACATAGAAAGTGTCGCGTCTGGGGTTGGCTGTGATAGTGTTATTTTTCTGCAAAAATATAACGAGGAAACACTAAGCAAAATATACGGCAGAATGATTAATCTGGACAACAGGAGGGATAAGCCAGAATTTATTATGCGGGTATATGAAAAAGGCCTGGAGTCTAATATGTGTGGCAATGGCTTAATTTGTCTTGGCCATCATCTTGCGCGTCAGCACTCGATCAAAAGCGCGAAGGTAGCGACTGAGATTCCGACTTTATCTCCGGTAATAAGAGAGGTTGCAAGTATGTACGGAGACAGGATAAGTGCAATCATGGGCGAGGCCACTATTCCTTCTGCTGATTTTCTCAAGCATCCTGCTATTTCATCAGCTGATAGTATGCGATATTGTCGTATCGACAACATACCATCTATCGCTAATGCTTACATAACATTTACGGGTGAGCCCCATCTCGTCATTTTTAAGCAAAATAATTCGTGCGCACTTATTAACGAGATTTTTGAACGAAATTCCTCTTCCATTAATCCTATCATCGATCAAATTGGCTTGCAGTTGAATCGCCAGTTCGATTATTACCCTAAAGGAATTAATGTTAACTTCGCGGATGTTGTTTCGGCAAATACGATTGTTAACAGGTGCTTTGAAAGAGGCATTAATGCGGAAACGTATGCATGTGGTACGGGCGCGGTCGCCGTCGCTTTTTTGGCAAATGAATTAGCTCTGATATCAAATGATAATATCAATATATTACCTTGGCGCGCCAGACAAGATGATTTTTATAAAAATGCGGTGCTTGAAATTAGCAGAGTAAATGGTAAATACGGTATCACGACTCAATCTGTGTTGTTGTCTAAAGGCGAATATTATTTTTCGACAATGCTAAATGATATAAATCACATTTTTAATTTTGCGGCCTAACATTCAGGAGACGCTATATGCAAAGCCATTTTTTTACACCTATTGACACTTCATTGGCCACCAAAAAAACCGATTCATCCATTGTGCCAATTATCAGTGCCCGAAAACCCAAAATATATCTTATTGGCACGGGCGGAACGATTACCGGCGAGGGGCAGTCTTCAGTCGCGAGTGTGTATAAGCCTGGTAAGATAAAACTTAATGAGTTGATCACTCAAATACCTGCTTTAGCGACAATTGATGCCAGATTGAAAAGTCGGGATTTATTTCAGATCGACAGTGCTGATATCGCAATAGAAAACTGGTTGCAGTTAGCCAAGACGGTTAATGAATTACTACAGAAGCCAGGCGCTCAAGGTGTCGTGATAGCACATGGCACCGACACACTGGAAGAAACGGCTTATTTTCTGGATTTAGTCGTTAAAAGCGAAAAGCCCGTTGTGCTAGTCGGCGCAATGAGAGCCTCTACGTCTCTTAGTGCGGATGGACCAATAAATTTATTCAATGCCATTTCTGTGGCTAACTCGCCAGATGCGATTGGCAAAGGTGTTCTGGTTGTTTTTAACGATAC
>DAIDIB010000012.1:11471-29390 GCA_027459575.1 Gammaproteobacteria bacterium
ACGCTCGTGACGTCACAAAATCGCACACGACACAAGCTAATACCTTCGTCTCACCTAATTCAGGGCCATTGGGAAGTGTATACTATGGTAAGGTGCGATTTAATAAACAAGTGGTACGTCAGCACACAGTTGATACACCATTCGATGTAAGTACATTGACTACCTTGCCAACCGTCGAAATTGTATATGAGCATGCCTGCCAAACTGGAACGGTTTTAAAAGCAGTGATTGCATCAAAGCCTGATGGTATTGTTTTTGCTGGCACAGGCGACGGAAATATTCCTTTGCGAGATAAATTGCTTTTAGAACAAGCACGCGAAAAAGGTATTCAGATAATACGCAGCTCGCGAACAGGTAGTGGCGTAGTAACTTATGATGGCAGTGAACACCTGGATTCTACATTGGGAACCATTGCTGGTGATGATTTATCGCCACAAAAAGCGCGTATATTATTGATGTTATCGCTGACCAAAACAAAAGAATGTACTGAAATAAGCGGTCATTTTAAAAAGTTCTAAGAGGATGGCGCTTCTATTGCTGGGTGTGATTTAAGACCGTTTTTCGAGTATTATCCAGATTCAGGTATATGACTGCAATCTGGGGGTGATTATATGTGGGGTAGAGGCCGGGCAATGGGCATGTATCTTGCGCGCAGGCAATTGCAGATATCCCTTGAAGCAGCCAGAAAAACCAGAGTGTTAAATAAGCAAATAATAGCCCAGCAGCAATATCTGGATGAATGGGTAAACAATCCAGATAACAGGCAATTTGATTATTTTGATGAGGTGTGTAGAGCTTACCAAATGCTGACCGTGTCTCCTGTCCAACCCTCACTCACTGACGTGCAAAATAAGCTCGATGACCTGCAAGCCTTAAACAAAGCCATCATGAGTTATGATGTTGCAGATTTAATTCAACGTGCAAAGATCCACATGGAATATGCCAGTCCACTTGCCATAGCGCTTGGCACCTCATTCGCGATGATTGGATTAGGCATTATTATTACTAGCCTGGTTTTTTTGGCGTGTCCAGCATTGGCGGTGGTGGGATTGCTGGCGGTGATTAGTGGGTGTGCCGCTGTATTAATCGGCGCTAGTAAAACGCCATCAGACAGGACATATACGCTGTTTAATGTCGCCAAGGCGATTGATCCAATGGTTGATATGGATAGGGATTTATTCGAAAGAGACGCTGCGAAGATAGAAAGAAGTTTAAATGCGATGAGTATTTGATTATTAAGAATTATTATTGGTTTGAGTTGACAATAATCGACAAAAGGTTGACAATATAACCTTATAAGGTTGACAAAATAAGGTTTTATAAATGGCTAAGATTAGATCTAGAGGCGAGGATATACGAAAGTTTATCTTAAAACACGTTGAGGCGAATCCTTCTAATATAGCCATGCTTACTGCCAACCATTTTGGCATCACACGCCAAGCTGTAAACAAGCATATAAGAAAATTGGCTGATGAGAAGGCATTGTCTAAAAGTGGCCATACTCGAAACTTAATTTATAAGTTAACGGCATTATCTGAGTTTAAAAATATATATGAAATCACACCGAATTTGGCGGAAGACGTTGTCTGGAGACAAGATATTCGGCCGTTTATGGGGCAACTCTCGAGTAATGTCATTGATATTTGGCAATATGGGTTTTCTGAGATGTTCAATAACGCCATAGATCATTCAAGTGGAACGAAGATAACTGTAGCGGTAACGAAGACTGCAGTTAGTACGGAAATATTGATTCAGGATAATGGCGTTGGCATTTTCAAAAAAATTCAAACCGCTTTAAATTTACTAGATGAACGACAGGCTATTTTAGAGCTATCCAAGGGAAAATTAACTACGGATTCTAAGCGTCATAGCGGCGAAGGTATATTTTTTACCTCTCGGATGTTTGACTCCTACGGTATTTTGTCAGGAGGAATCTATTTTTCCCACGAATTTGATGATTCAGAGGATTGGATTTTAGAGAATGACAGAGTTATCAATGGTACCTCTGTATTAATGAAGTTAGATAATCATACAGCTCGTACTTCAAAGAAAATATTCGATCAATATACGTCAGGCGACGATTATGGTTTTAACAAGACAGTTGTGCCGGTAAAATTGGCACAATATGGAAATGACAAGCTTGTTTCAAGATCGCAGGCTAAACGTCTTTTAGCGAGAATTGAACTGTTCAAAACAGTTATGTTTGACTTTAAAGATGTGGTTTCTATCGGACAAGCTTTTGCAGATGAAATTTTTAGGGTTTTTGCAAAAGAGCATCCAAAAATTACTATTACTTTTGAGAATGCAAATGCTGAAGTAAAGCAGATGATAGAAAGAGCGAGGCATGTAACATAAATAGTTAGATGGGCTTAGCTGTCATTAAATAAAAAACAATGATTAAACTAATAAACGCTGGCCAGCCCAAAAAAAACCAGTACTTATAATAGCTATAATATCGCTGGGGAAGTTTTGTGTTAGCTGTGTCGGCTTGAATAGCAAAATCGCGCATCTTAATCTGTAAATACACCACTGGAAACCAGCAACATGCCGCGATGGTATAACCAAGAATGGCGCCCCACACCCAAAACAGAGAAAAAGAATAGCCGGCGAGATAAACCAGCAATAGTCCTGTTGCTAGCTGTACAATGGCTGATGGTGTCGTAAAGATCCAGTCAGCGATCACTACATAGCGTGCAATAGCTGCAATAATGTTGGTTTTTCGTGTGTTATGCCCATAAAGCATGACAGAAGCGGTACCAATACCGGTGCCAAAAAGGATAGTTGAGCTGACTATGTGAATAAACTTCAACCATATGTATAGCATAATGACTCTCTTAAGCGCGGTTTAGAATATTGATATACAATAATAAACTAAAGCTTCCGAATGGGCAGTAAAATAAATATGGCTGATCAAGTATTTAAAAAAGTTTTTGGATCAATGTGGGAAAAGTTGCCGCCTGTATTTCAAAAGCGATATAACAATCGTCCTTTCAGTAATGATACTAGTACCGTAGAAGGAACAATGGATATTAGTCTTTCTAAGTTCATGTCTTGTTTTATGCCATTTTTTAAGTTACTTCATGTATTGGTGCCATATCAGGGACATAATGTTCCAGTGACGGTTGATTTTCGTAGTCGAAATAACGCTAATGCGGTATATCTTGATCGCACTTTTTATTTTCCTGGCAAAAAACCATATCAATTTAATTCATGTATGCAACCTATACATGAAGGAGTAGTGATCGAATACATGGCGTTTGGTTTAGGCTGGAAAACGCATTATTTTTTTGACGGGATGAAGGTCATCATGCAACACAAAGGATATGTCTGGAAAGTGGGTGGCATTAACGTTCCTTTGCCGCTAGAAATTTTTATTGGCAAGGGGCATGCTGAAGAAGAAGTGATAAATGATAACACCTACCGGGTAACAATGACCATGACACATCCATTACTTGGTTTAATGTATAGCTATATGGGTAACTTTACTTTTACAAGGTTGTCATAATGCAAAAAGTCCTCATTTTAGGTGGCTACGGCAACTTTGGCGCGCGTATTGCCGCATCGCTGGTAAAAGATGATATTCCAATTATCATTGCTGGTCGTGATTTAGAAAAAGCAGAAAAATTACGTAATGAACTAAAAAAACATGTGGTGGAAAATAAAATTGAAATAGCTATTTTTGACGCTAATAAAGAATTAGGCAAGCAGCTTGAAATTTTAAAACCAGGCGTTGTTATAAATACTATTGGGCCATTTCAAACCGCGGATTACGCCATTCCCAAAATTTGCATACAACATAAGGTTAATTATATTGATCTTGCTGATGCACGTGATTTTGTAACGGGAATTACAGGCCTTGATGCTTTGGCGAAAGAGAATAATGTTTTGGTGGTTAGCGGAGCAAGTACTGTGCCCGGCTTGTCGTCCGCTGTGTTAGAGCATTATAAAAATAATTTCGCAACGATTGATTCACTCACTTATGGCATTAGCCCGGGACAAAAAGCACCGCGCGGTCTTGCCACCACTGAATCAATTTTAACGTATTTAGGCAAGCCACTAAAACCGTGGGGTGATAATCATAAAACATGTTTTGGTTGGCAAGATCTCTATCGACAAGATTATCCTGAATTAGGTAAACGCTGGATGGCGAATTGCGACATTCCTGATCTGGATTTGTTTACAGATAAATACGGCATAAAAAATATTCGCTTCTCAGCAGGCATGGAAACAACCGCGCTGCATTTAGGCATGTGGTTCATGTCGTATCTAGTGCGCCTCGGTCTGCCACTCAATTTACCCAAACATGCCAAATTACTATTATCATTCAGCCATGTTTTTGATTTCCTCGGCACCGCTAATGGCGGCATGCACATGCTTATAAAAGGCACCGATAAAGAAGGAAAAGCCGTCGAAATAAAATGGTTTATCGTCGCGAAAGACAATGATGGGCCACAGATACCCTGCATTCCCGCGATTATTTTAAGTAAGAAGCTTGTTCAAGATAAATTGCATGTCACCGGCGCGATGCCATGTATGGGAATCATAACGCTGGATGAATACATGCATGAATTGAAAGGATTATCAATAAAGCAGTATGTGACCAAACAGGATTAGTTGTAGCCATGGGTAAATTCAAGTATTTTCGTATTGATTTATTACTATTTTCCTATAAAATTCACTCATCATAATAAGGGGTGGATAGCATGGTAGCGCGAGTTGCTGAAAAGGAAGTTTTCTACGTTATAAATAATCCAGCAAGCATAACCCATCAGCCGCACGATAAATTTTTTAAAACGATTATGTCCGATAAGCGCGTTGTGCGTGATTTTTTAAATGCATATTTGCCGCAAGATGTTAAGCAAATTATCGATTTCGAAAATATGGAACTGCAGCGTCGTTCATATTTATCAGCCAAATGCGGAATGTCGCGCAACAGGGCGGTGAAAGTTATTTAGAAGTCGTGCTAGAATATCTAATCGAGCAGGGCAAAGTGCGGTCGCAAGTAGAATTTATCGATCTAATTAGAAATGAAGTTTCTGCGGAAGTGGGAGAGAAGATCATGTCGTTAAGAGAGATGTTCTTACAAGAAGGATTAAAAAAAGGCTTGCAAGAAGGTCGTCTAGAAGGTCGCCTAGAGGGTCGTCAAGAAGGTATTATGGAAGGCGCAGTCAATGCTGCGAAGAGGATGCTAGCTCTAAAGCTGGACTTGGACTTTATCGCCAATGTAACACAGCTGCCTATTACCCAGATCAAACAGATAGAGGAAGCGTTGCGGTAGAAGTGGTTTTTTTAACTAACCCAGCTTCTCTTTTACTTTAGCACTCACTACAGTCATATCCGCCTTACCAGCGAGTTTGCCTTTCAGAATGCCCATGACCTTACCCATGTCTTTGGCGGAAGAAGCACTTGCTTCCTGAATGGCTGCAGCGACGGCTTGCTCGATTTCGGCAGTGCTCATTTGGGCAGGGAGATAAGTCGTAATAATCGTGATTTCATCTGATTCTTGTTTGGCTAAATCAGCACGGTTGCCGGCTTCGTATTGGCTGATGGAATCGCGGCGTTGTTTGATCATTTTGTTCAGAATGGCGAGTATATGCTCGTCAGTCAGCTCAATACGCTCATCCACTTCTTTCTGCTTCAATGCGGCCAGAATCAGGCGAATAACGGCCAGGCGCTCTTTGTCCTGATTACGCATCGCGGTTTTCATGTCGTCGGTGATTCGGGTTTTTAAAGCAGAGGTCATACTTATCCCTTAAATTATTATCCCGCGCCTAATGCACGGGATATATGATGTAGGTTGGGTTGAACGCTTTTCGCGAAGCCCAACAGCTTATTTAAGCAGCTTCTTTCTCTTTCCTGCCGCCAGTGCCGATTGGCTGACGGTCACGTTCCAGCGCCATTTGCTCGCGCAGGATTTTCTTCTGATAACGCTTAACAGCGGCCGCCTTTTTGCGTTTACGCTTCCAGGTCGGTTTTTCAAAGAATTCATGACGGCGCAGGTCGGCTAAAATGCCGGCTTTTTCGCACAGACGCTTGAAACGGCGCAGGCTTAATTCGAAATTTTCGTTGTCTCTTACACGTACGGTTGGCATAGCTAAGGTATCACCCTGTATAAAGTGTTAATTTTTAGAGACGCCAATTCTAATGCCTGAGAGGCGGCGAGTAAAGGCTTGGGAGGGGGTAATTTGTCTTTCATGGTGTTAGAATGCCGCCGCGGGGATAAAATGACTGAAAATCCCCGTAAATATGATCAAAAAATAAACAAACCTGAGGCAATCCATGCGCGTACTGGGTATTGAGACATCGTGTGATGAAACTGGCATCGCTGTTTATGATTCAGAACAGGGATTGCTGGCGCACACGATTTTCAGCCAGATTGAGCTACAGGCGCCATACGGTGGTGTGGTGCCTGAGCTTGCCTCTCGCGATCACAGCCGTCGCGCGCTGCCGCTGGTGCAGGCGATGTTAGAAGAAGCTAGTTTGACGGGTAAAGACATCAACGGTGTGGCCTACACCAAAGGCCCGGGTTTAGTCGGCGCGTTAATGGTTGGCGCGATGCTTGGTCGCGCGCTGGCGTTTGGCTGGGGAGTGCCCGCAATTGGTGTGCATCACCTGGAAGGACATTTGCTTGCGCCATTTTTAGAGCCCAGTCCCCCTGCCTTTCCATTCCTCGCGCTGCTAGTCTCAGGCGGTCACACCGAGTTAGTACACGTAAAAAGTTTCGGACATTATCAAGTAATCGGCGACACGCTGGATGACGCAGTGGGAGAGGCATTCGATAAAACCGCGCGTTTGCTCGGACTGAACTATCCCGGGGGTGCGGCGTTAGCGAAAATGGCGGAACTCGGTGATCCCAAACGGTTTCATTTTCCCCGCCCGATGATCGATCGTCCCGGACTCGATTTTAGTTTTAGCGGCTTGAAAACGTTCGCGTTAAACACCGTGGAAAAAAATGGCAACGATATGCAGACACAAGCAGATATCGCGCGCGCGTTTGAAGACGCGGTGGTTGATACACTCACCATTAAGTGCAAACGTGCGTTGCAACAAACAGGATTGCAGCGATTAGTGGTTGCGGGTGGCGTAGGTGCAAACACATCACTCCGATGCGCTTTACGAGCATTATGCGAAAAACATAACGCAACATTATATTTTCCTCGACAGGAGTTCTGCACCGATAATGGCGCCATGATTGCCTATGTGGGTTGTCAACGTTTGCTCGCGGGCGAGCGCGCGGATTTAAGTGTGGATGTGAAGCCAAGATGGGGGTTGGAAGAGATATAGAACCCCTTTCCCCTAAATTTTTTTTCCGATCTTGCTCTCTTGTCCCGCTAATAATTTTTTAATGTTCCCACGATGGCGATAGACTAGTAGCAACGCCATCACAACAGTAGCAATCATAAGCCACTTATCACTGGTGAAATACCACACATATAGCGGCGCAAGCAAAGACGCGGTTAATGAAGCAAGAGAAGAGTAACGAAACATGGCGGCGATCAATGCCCAAGTCGCCATCCAGCACACACCTACCGGCCACGAAAGCGCGAGCAAGCAACCAATTAAAGTCGCGACACCCTTGCCACCTTCAAAGCGAAAAAATATCGGGAACAAATGCCCAATAAACGCCGCGAGCATCACCAGCGCGAGCCCTAATGAATCGATGCCATATAATTTTGCCGCAAGCACCGGAATAAAACCTTTTAACGCATCGCCAAACAACGCAATAGCCGCGGCTTTTTTACCGCCAAAGCGTAATACATTCGTCGCGCCAGGATTGCGCGACCCTTGCGTGCGTGGATCTGGTAAGCCCATCACACGACACACTACAATCGCGCTGGAAATCGAGCCGAATAAATAAGAAATAATGACCGCTACAATGATATCAATACTCAGCATGGCTTGGCCTCAATACTAAAGGCGGTAATTTACATTAACCGCCTTTTCGATACTAGTATGACCCAAAAGGTTTTTGTTGTGGCTGAAGAAACGGATTGTATACGGGAGCATGCGTTGCACCAGGTATTGCAAATGTTCGGCTAAAAAACAGAAATGGAGCGGGTGAGCGAATCAATTCCTCTAAATTAGCGAGCTTATTCCATAACTTCTCAGACGGAGTGACACGAATAATTTCCAGATCGCTAATTGCTTCAGAGTAATAATGGTGTGCTTCTAACAATAATGATTTCGCTTCTGCATCATCCGTTGATAGTTCGGCCAGTTCCCACTTTGTATCCGCAATCTTTTCATACAATTCACAAATCGCGATAAAATTATTTTTAGATTTTTTTAAATAGAATTGCAAACCCGATTCTTCTTTGGCTTTAGAAGCAGGCACGCTAAAGTCCTTTGCTTCAAGCTTCTTTAAATCTTTAAGCAAGTTTTTTAATTGTTCGTTTAACTGTGATCGATTGAGCATGGCTGTCCTCGTTTTTTGTATGGATCTAGACTTTCGTCAGGACGATAATTATGGGGACATCAAGTATACAATAGATCAAATAATAGTCAACTAATGCGCAAATTTAAACGATTCAAGCCTGATAAATTAAGGTAAAATAAACACTTAGGTTAATCAAAATAACGGATAAAACATGACACTCGCTCCCAACCCCACCCATCTGATCTGGGTAGATTTGGAAATGACGGGCTTAAATCCCGATCACGATCGTATTATTGAAATGGCCATGGCGGTAACAGATACCGATCTCAATGTCATCGCTGAAAGCCCTGTGTTTGCCATTCATCAATCTGATGAATTGCTCGACGGCATGGATGACTGGAACACTAAACAGCATAATGGTTCGGGTTTAGTCGCGCGTGTGAAAGAGAGCAAAATCAACGAGCATGAAGCAGAATTAGCAATGCTCGAATTTCTAAAAAAATATGTACCCGTTGGAAAGTCACCGATGTGTGGTAATAGTATTTGGCAAGATCGCCGTTTTCTCGCGCGTTATATGCCGGAATTGGAAAAGTATTTTCACTATCGTATGGTAGATGTCAGCACGCTAAAAGAGCTTGCGCTGCGCTGGAATCCGCGTGTGTATGATACGGTGGTAAAAGAATCGAAACATCTCGCGCTTGATGATATACGTGATTCCATCAATGAGTTAAAGCATTACCGCGAATATTTTTTGAAGTTGGGATAGTCGCACCGTCCCGACGAAAGTTCGCGGACGACGTCGCGCGCGATAGCGGCAACTATTGAACGGCGGACTGGGTGGTTTCTGTTTCTTTTTCGCAGCGCAGCGAGAAAAAAACGTCATTCCCGCGGAGGCGGGAACCTACCAGTCCGTGGTTACCGTATCATCGATGAAGTGTGTCGAGACAATGCCCAAATAACGTGTTCGCGTATTAAATCCGAAGGATGTTCCATTCGCTTCTTAAGCGCTATAACAATATCCTCACTGTATGGTGCATTCCCCAGTCCCACCGCAATATTCCTCAACCAGCACTCATACCCAATCCGCCGAATCGCCGACCCCTCGGTATATTTCAAAAACTCCTCTTCTGTCCACGCAAACAATTCAATTAATTCGGGCGCCAATAAGCGTACACGAGGGTGAAAATCCCGTTCATTAGTAACGCGCGCAAATTTATTCCACGGACAAAACAACTGACAATCATCACAACCATAAATACGATTACCAATCAACGGTCGCAACGCTACCGGAATACTTCCACGCAATTCAATCGTGAGATAAGAAATACAACGTCGCGCATCAAGAACATAAGGCGCCACAATCGCCTGAGTAGGACACACATCCATACACGCCGTGCAGCTACCACAGTGACTTTTATCAGAAGGGGCATCAACCACCAACGGCAAGTCAGTATAAATTTCGCCAAGAAAAAACCACGATCCCGCTTTGCTATTAATGACATTCGTATGCTTGCCAATCCAGCCTAACCCTGCTTTTTCCGCAATGGCTTTTTCCAGCACCGGCGCGCTATCGCAAAAAACGCGATAACCAGATTGTTCAGCAACAGCTGAAATTTTCCGAGCGAGCTGCTCAAGACGCTTACGCATCAACTTGTGATAATCACGACCAAGCGCGTAACGCGACACATATGCTTTCGCAGGATCATGCAACACCTCCAGCGCAGCAGAATCCGGCGGCAAATAATCCATGCGCACAGAAATAACCCGCAATGTGCCAGGAATTAATTCAGCAGGACGAGTGCGCTTGCTGCCATGACGCGACATATAATCCATCTCGCCATGCATGCCTTGAGCCAGCCATTCAGTAAATCGTTGTTCATACTTCGATAAATCGGTATCGGTGATACCAACTTGCTGAAAGCCAAGCTCTGTTCCCCACTTTTTTATATTGTTAGAAAATTCAATCACGGAATGTTTTGACAGTGTGTTTAAAGTATGGTTAGTATGAATCAAGAATTATACCCTATTAAGAAGTGACAAAACACCCATGCATTCAAAGCTGATCGGCAGTATTTTGTTAATTGTTGGCACCTCCGTTGGCGCGGGCATGCTCGCGCTGCCCATCGCTACCGCGCAAGTTGGATTTGTAGGTTCGCTCATCTTGTTGTTTGCAGTCTGGTTTATCATGACATGCGGCGCGTTTTTAATTTTGGAAGTCAATTTGTGGCTGCCACAAAACAGCAATCTGATTTCCATGGCGCGCGCAACCATCGGACCAGTAGGACAGAGTATTTCATGGATCGCTTATCTGCTGCTGCTTTACTCCTTGCTTTGCGCGTACATTGCGGGTGGCAGTGGTTTATTTCAAAATATTCTAGGTTCGGCAAATATTCATCTTCACGAATCTATCACAACACTTATATTTGTCGTGATATTTGGTTTTGTCACCTGGCTAGGTATGCAAGCCATCGATTATACCAATCGCGTTTTGATGTTCGTCAAATTCAGCGCTTACTTTCTGTTAGTCATTTTGCTGATACCCTTTGTTTCAACTGAAAAGTTGATGTCTGGCAATTTAATGAGTGTTACCTCCGCCGCCGCAGTCATGGTAACCGTGACGTCCTTTGGTTACGCAGCCATTGTGCCAAGCTTGCGCATCTATTTCGCGGGCGATATTAAAAGCCTGAAAAAGGCTATTCTTATCGGTAGCCTGGTGCCGCTGGTTTGTTATATTTTGTGGGATATGGTGATCATGGGTGTGATACCTCTGGATGGCGGGCATGGGTTGGTCACGCTTTTACATTCGAATAATTCCACCAGTGATCTGGCAAATACGTTAAGCGCTACCGCTTCCAGAGAATCCATTACCTTCCTCACCAAATTATTCACATCCATCGCGGTCGTCACATCATTTCTTGGCGTGTCACTTTGTTTGATAGACTTTTTAGCGGATGGCTTTCAATTACAAAAAGAAGGCATGAGCAAAGTATTAATTTATGTTTTAACATTTCTACCACCCATCACCATTGTGTTAATCAAACCAGGTATTTTTGTCAAAGCGCTTGAATACGCCGGCATTTACTGCGTTGTGCTGCTGATGTTGTTGCCCGCATGGATGGCGTGGTGTGGTCGTTATCGCTGCCGCATCGCGAATGGTTTTACCGTGCCAGGCGGAAGGCCGCTATTGATCGTTATCATGCTCATCTCTCTCGCGCTTTTGGTTCATGATCTCAGACTGTAGCCCGGGTGCGTCTTTTGCACCCGGGAGCATCAGCGCTTTACACCCCACCCTCAGACTGTAGCCCGGGTGCGTTTTTTGCACCCGGGAACATCAGCGCTTTACACCCCATCCACCATCCGCTATAGTCAAAAGACTATGAATCAATATAACAACACAGACATCAGTATCTTCCCACTCGCAGTCAATTCGATTGTGCTGTTTGTTGTCGCCATTGCAATGGCTATGTGTGCCCTTGCGGGCATACTCATCTAAATAAAAAATCCATATTTTCAAGTAGTTAAAAAAGGCAAAAAGACTGGTCAATAATAAGACAGCCTTAAGCAAAATAATGTAATATAGTAGAAACACAAGAGGAGTGACAAATGAACTCGAAAATAATCGGTGGAATTCTGTTAGTGGTCGGCACGACAATAGGCGCGGGTATGTTGGCGCTGCCAGTTGCCACAGCACAGTTAGGCTTTTTTGGATCAGTGTTTTTATTGGTGGCATGCTGGGCGATTATGACTGCCAGTGCATTCTTATTTCTCGAAGTTAACCTGTATCTACCGCCTAATAGTAATTTGATTTCAATGGCAGGTGCGACACTAGGCAAAGGTGGTCAGGTCATTACCTGGGGATTTTATTTGTTGTTACTCTATTCCATTCTCTGTGCTTATATGGCGGGTGGTGGTGATTTGTTGCATTATATTTTAAATCCATTAGGTATACATTTATCACCTAATCAAGGATCAGTGTTATTCGCAATATTGTTTGGCTCGATAGTCTATTTAGGCATGCGCTCAGTCGATTACGTTAACCGTGGTTTGATGTTTGGTAAAATGGGCGCATTAGTATTGTTAATCGCTTTAATTTTACCATTTGTGACGGGAGCAAATCTTGCTAGTGGTGAATTTAAGCATATTTCATCGCCAGGCAGTATCACTATTGCAGTATTAGCTTTTACTTCAATGATGATTATTCCAAGTTTGCGTACTTATTTTAATGATGATATTAAAGCATTGCGCAAAGTGATTTTTTTCGGTTCATTAATACCGCTAATATGCTATATCGCCTGGGATATGGTTATTTTGGGCGTTATCCCACTTTATGGTTCGCCCAGTATGTTGGAAATTAGTCAATCGGATACGGGTAATAGTGATTTGCTCGTTGCATTAAAATCACTATTACAAAAAGAAACTATCACTATAGTGGCGAATTTTTTCACTTCAATTTGTATGGCCACGTCGTTTTTGAGTATCTCGCTTTCTTTGTCGGACTTTTTGGCGGATGGTTTGAAGGTAGCGAAAAAAGGGCTATTCGGGAATGCCATTATTTTTGGTGGTACATTCGTGCCTCCTTTGATTGGTGTGGTGTTGTATCCAGACGCTTTTCAACGTGGCTTGAAATATGCAGGTATCAGCTGCTTAATATTGATGTTATTAATGCCTGCCGTGATGGCCTGGAGAGGTCGCTACCGTCTGGCGCTGGCTGATGGTGGTGTTCAGCAGATCGCTGGTGGTAAGGTATTATTAATTGTACTCATTACTTTCGCTGTGATAATGGTAGGTTTTGGTCTAAAGGGTGTGCTGTAAGCTTTCGTAGCCCGGATGAGTGCTTTTCTCATCCGGGGATAAAGGAATAATATGTCGGCATGGATATGGCTTTATTTCACAATATTTCTCATCATCGCGCTCACAGCGGATACCTGGTTAGTCACTCACACAAAAAAGCACTCGCATCCATCGATGCGAGTCGCTGCATTTTGGTCACTGTTCTGGATCAGCAGTGCGCTTATCTTCAACGTGCTTCTCTGGCTCTATCTGCGTTATCAATCAGGCGATAAAATTGCCAACACCAAAGCACTGGAATTTTTCACCGGTTATCTCATCGAAAAATCACTATCAGTAGATAATTTATTTGTGTTCTACATGGTGTTTAAGCAATTTCATATCCCGCAAGAATATCAACAGCGTATTTTTTCTTACGGCATTTGGGGCGCGGTTATTATGCGCTTGCTGGTGATTTTAGCCGGCGTCGCGCTAGTGACAAGATTCCATTGGTTACTGTATTTAATGGGCGCGTTTTTATTATTAACCGGCATCAAAATATTTTTCTTTAAGGAACGCGAGAAAGATTTAAGCGAATCCATGATTATTCGCCTCTTGCGTCGTTTTATGCGTCTTACCTCCGAATTTCATGGCAATCATTTTTTTATCAGAAAAAAAGGCGTGTTATTCGCGACGCCATTATTAGTCGCGTTATTTTTTATTGAATTCAGCGATCTGATATTCGCGCTAGATAGCATCCCTGCTATTTTTGCCATCACGACCGATCCTTTTATTATCTGGAGCTCCAATATTTTTGCAATTTTAGGATTGCGGGCGCTTTATTTCGTGTTATCTGACATGATCAGCAAGTTCCGCTTGTTAAAATACGGCATCGCGCTCATTTTGGTATTTGTGGGCGTGAAAATGTTGATCGAACCCTGGATTCAAGTGCCTGTGCAAATATCATTAAGTATTATCGCCAGCATTTTAGTTTCATTTTCGCTATTGAGCACGCTTACGCGGAGTTAGACAAATGGAAAATATAGAAAAGATTAATTATGAAAGTTTGGCGCACTGGTTGAAACCGCGGGATAAAAACTGGCATAAAGGCATGTCGGGACATGTATTGATAGTGGGTGGCGAGTTTGGCTATTCTGGCGCGCCGCGCATGGCGGGCGAAGCGGCACTAAGAGTTGGCGCCGGGTTGGTGAGTATCGCGACACGTCCTGAAAACGCAATAGTGATGAATGCCGAGCAGCCTGAATTAATGTGTCATGGTGTGAAAAATCGCGAAGAATTACAGCCACTCATCGATAAAGCAGATGTGATTGTGCTTGGGCCTGGTCTTGGGCAAGATAAATGGTCGATGACATTATGGACGGCAGTCATGGAGCAAGAAAAACGATTGCTGGTTGATGCGGATGGACTGAACTTGCTGGCGAATGAAAAAAATTATCATGATGATTGGGTGTTGACTCCGCATCCAGGTGAGGCCGCGCGTTTGCTGGGTGAAACGGCGCAAGAAGTGCAAAAAGATCGTGTGGTGGCGATTAGCGAAATCGTTAGACGCTTTGGTGGCACTTGCGTGTTAAAAGGCGCGGGCAGTCTGGTATTGTCACACGATTCAACGCCAGTCATATGCGATAAAGGTAATCCGGGTATGGCTTCTGCAGGCTTGGGTGATATATTAAGCGGCGTCATTGGCGGCTTGATGGCGCAAGGCATTCCTAATGTGGAAGCGGCAAAGCTTGGTGTTTGCATGCACGCCATGGCGGGGGATCTGGCGGCCAAAGAAGGTGAGCGCGGATTAGTCGCCACTGATTTGTTGCCATATTTGCGACAATTGGCTAATCCGGCGAAGTGAGAAGAGATGTCATACACCATTATCAAAACAACATGTACAACAGAACAGGACTTGCAGCAATTGGCCGGCAAGCTGGCGCGCGCGGTGCGTGCGGGCACCGTGATATTTTTGCATGGCCCGCTTGGCGCGGGTAAAACGACCTTTTCCCGTGGATTTCTAGCGGCGTTAGGGCATAATGGCAAAGTGAAGAGTCCTACTTATACGCTGCTGGAGCAATATCAATTACCGAACATGACGATTAATCATTTTGATTTGTATCGTTTAATCGATGAAGAAGAATTAGAGCAAATTGGCATCCGCGATTATTTTAGTCCAGGCGCGGTGTGTTTGATTGAGTGGCCGGAAAAAGGTGCGGGATTGTTGCCCACGCCCGATATTCAATGTGAAATTGATTTTGCCAATGAAGGCCGTGCTATCACGCTCGCCGCTTGCAATGAGCGCGCGAACGAGATGCTGGCGAATCTTGACTTATGATTTGAGCGTCCAGGCGTGCGTGCGTTCCAGGCTTTCCGGAGGCAAGTTGTTATCCAGTTGGTCTCTGGCTGTCTCGCGTGTCGTAAAAAATTGCAGTTGATGCTGTCGGCTCTTGCTCATTATCAGCAGATTTTCTAATTGCTTCAGAATGGTTTCGAGGCTGCTTTTCGCATCAGGGTCGCTATTAAAATAATCAACTAATTGCCTGTTTTGTAGAAGGTCAAGGTTGTAAACATGAATGATGACGTAAAGTAACATAATGGCACCTTCATACAAGTCACGACGCGGATTTTTGAGGATATCATTCAGCGATGCTAGTAATTCATCCTTGACTTCCCCCGCCGGTAAAAAACAAGCCATGGCTATATTAAAGAATTTGTTCTCCCGGGAGACTCGAGGATAGGATTCGACTAAACCAAAAAAATAATCAGGTATTTTTCCCAGAAATTTATCAGCATCGGCTGAAAGTTCCAACAAGCTATCAAGGCCAGTGAGGTAATAACTTCTGGCTTTTTCCATTTTATCTAAAACACGGTATGTTTCGGCAAGATTATATGCATTAAATGCCTGAATGACAAAATCAGCCTCTTGTTTCTCGGCTATTTTTTGACACGCAGAGAAGATTTTTTTGATGAGGGCGATTCTTTCCTTGTGGGAAACAACTTCCTGTATACTATAAAGAAGAGATTGCAAGCAGCTAAAATAATCTCGCAATTCTTGATCACTTGTAGGCTGAAATTTTTCATAATGCTGAGTGGCTAATTGTAAATACTTGAGGCCATCTCCGGGGGTTTTGGCAAGAAAAAAAGCGTTGGCAATGTGGCTGCAAAACTTAGCTTTGATCCATAAACTCAATCGGTCACTGGAGTCATCATTAAAAATGGCTTTATCTGTTATTGGCTTGTGCTTATTAAGCAAGCTTAAAGCGAGTTGTATATGCTGTTTTTGAGTGCCATCTGTGAACTTAAGTTTACTGAAATTGTTGCGTAGCCATGTCAGTATGCCAAGCTGCGCGTGTGGGTTAGCGCATCGGCTAATTTGATATAAAACGTTAGTGCGCAAGTCCTGAGTAGATTGACCAGAAAGATTTGCGCCGCGGTCAGCAAGATAGGCAACAATTCCAAAATGCCCTGCTCTTGCGGCGTGACAAATAGGCGTGAGACCCGCTTCATCTAATTCGTCAATTTTGTTTTTTTGATCTAGTAAGGTAATGACTAATATTGAATCGCCCTTCTTACAGGCATCGTGTAATTCGTACATATCCACTCTCGTTTATGATAATATTATGCCTAATTGTTGCACACCCTTCTCGGGAAGTAAATAAATAGAAACAGGATAAGTATTAGTATGATTAGAATACAAAAATTATCGCCGTTATTAGCTAACCAGATTGCAGCCGGTGAAGTGGTGGAGCGGCCTGCCTCAGTAGTGAAAGAATTGGTCGAAAATAGTATCGATGCCGGTGCGACGCAGATTGAGATCGATATTGAACAGGGCGGTATGCGTCTTATTCGGGTGCGTGATAATGGTGGAGGTATTCATCAAGAAGATTTGCCGCTGGCTTTGAGCAGGCATGCCACCAGTAAAATTGCCCAACCTGATGATCTTGCACAAATTGCTACGTTAGGTTTTCGTGGCGAAGCATTAGCGAGTATTGGTTCGGTGTCACGTTTATCACTTATTTCCGCTTTGGCGGATCATCCTGGCTGGCGCGTGGCGGTGGCGGGTGACGCCGAGCCAGTATTGGAACCTGCGCCACATCCGCAAGGTACGACAGTTGAAGTGCGCGATTTATTTTTCAATACACCTGCGCGACGTAAATTTATGCGCTCGGAGAAAACGGAATTTGATCACATTGATGAGTTGATCAAGCGCATGGCGTTGTCGTCGTTTAATGTGAGTTTTGCTTTGTCGCACAATGGTCGTATTGTGCGTAAATTAGCGGCTGTGAATTCGCACAATTTAAGTGCGGGAGCGAGTGAGCGTTTAAGTGCACTCTGTGGTCCCGCATTCGTCGAACATGCGTTACATATTGAAGCAGAAGGCGCTGGCATGCAAATATCCGGCTGGATTGCGCAACCAGAATTTTCTCGCAGTCAGGCGGATTTGCAGTATTTTTACGTCAACGGCCGCATGGTGCGGGATAAGTTAGTGATACATGCGATGAAGCAGGCGTATCATGATGTGTTATATCGTGATCGTTATCCCGCTTATATTTTATTTTTAACGATCGCGCCGAACCTGGTGGATGTGAATGTGCATCCAACGAAGCATGAAGTGCGATTTCGGGAAGGGCGGGTGGTGCATGATTTTATACAACGCAGTGTGCATGATGCGTTGTCGGGTGGGTGTGATGCGGACATGCGTCGTGAGGATGCGCGTCGTCCCGGCGAAAGCCGGGATCCAGTGCCTAGCCCGGAAATTTTGTCTGGATCCC
>DAIDIB010000013.1 GCA_027459575.1 Gammaproteobacteria bacterium
AGAAATAGCCTTTTATCATCCACCACATCATCAGGGGCAATAAGATAAGCCGCTCTTGCTGCGGCAACAAACGCGAGACTACCCGTAATTCGCATTAAAGCATTCGTCTTTTCACCCTTGTTAAGATGTGTAACACCAATAATGGCAACATCATATTTTGCTGCCAAATCAGAAAGCGGAGACAGTAAAGACCTAACCTCGGCATTTTTATGACTATCCACAGAACCCAAATATGCCGATATCGGGTCAATTACTACAAGCACAACATTTCCAAGTTTACCTAACAGCTCATCTAAGCGTTTTAAATCCGCTTTTAGATTGAATTGCCTTATTATAGGTGCCATTCCCGTAGCCGAAGTGTCAGCAACTGCATCGAGGATGTATACCTGATTCAAATCAGCACCTGCTGCTTCAAGCCGAGGCTTTATAGTATCCGCCGCATCATCTTCGGCAGATAAAAAAATTACACTCCCTTTTCCACAGTAGTTATCTTCAGATGGCCATTTCCCACCATTAGTAACGATGGAAGCAATATTAACTGTAAGTTGCGACTTACCTTTACCTGGGTCACCTGCAAAAATTGTAATTTTGCCCCGAGCTATGCGAGGCTTCCAAAGCCATTTAATCGACTTTGATTCAATATCTGAGAAGCATCGATAAAGTATATCGTTATTCTGCTGCTCAATTTTTTGATCTCTCACATGCAGCTGTTCTTTAACCTTCTCTATACCAGCTAACAACATTAAATCATTAAAATCTGTTGGGCGCGTATCAGTATTTGTGCCGGTAAAATTAGGAATGACGTACTGCCCACTAATAGCTTTAGCTGCCTCCTTTGCCTTTGTGAGGCCAGAATTATTATGAGTGTAAGCATCATTATCAGCGGCAATTATAATTTCTGCCTCTGCATGTTTAGCTCTAATTATATTTGCGACAGCCAGTAAGTTACCGCAGTTAAATGCACATGCCACTGCACAACCTGTTGCCTGATAAACTGTCAAGCAAGTTGAATAGCCTTCACCGATATAAATTCTATCTGTTGAATTTCTTGGCCTTCCTATTGGAAAGTAATTACCAGTTATTAGTCCGCCAGAAAGGAAACGTTTTTTACCTTCAGGTGAGATAAATTGGAGCGAATGCATCTGTCCATCAGCGGCAAAAATTGGGATGATTAACATGCCGTCAGCACTTACACGCACCCCAAAAGGCTTTAGACCTTTTTTAACTAAATATGGATGATCGCTTGTTAGAGGCTTAGAATTGCCCCATATTTGCTTTGCTGTCGCTCTTGCTTCTACTTGCGCTTGGCGCCTTTCTTCTTCGTGTAATAATTTTGATTCGTTTATTTTCTCAATATAACAATTTCTTTCTTGCGTAGTCATATTTTCGTTTTGGCGAGAGCACCAATTTACTTGCTCACCCCCGTTTAAGCGCCACCATCCAAACATACCCATGTAAACATCATTGATATAGTGCAATGCGTAAAATCCATCTTTGACGCCTGCTTTATCGCCTTCCACATGAAAACGATGGATTTTACCATCCGCAATTATTCTTTCGTTTGTGGCAATACCTTCTTGCGCCATTCTTTCCCTGAATATCTCAATTCCATTCATCATGCACTTCTCAAACCAAGCGTGTTAATTAACTTGGCGCACAATCTTTGCGGTATTATCCGGCGCACACCCAGCTGAACTAGAAAGCTCTTTACGTAGTAAGAGATATGCCTTGGGGCTAGCTCTGATTCAAAATCAAAGTTATCATTCCGCACAGAGGTTCTAGTTTCTCTGCCATCGAACTGCTGACTTGGCCGTCGATTTCGGGGGCGGTAACTTTTATATGCTTTGCGCATTTTGTCCGCCCTCCACTTCTGGTCTTGACCGTACCCAATCCAAAACTTCAGAAAGCAACCAACCACACGCCGTTGATGATAAACGCCGCCGCTTTGGAAATTTGTTTGCTTTTTCTAACCGCCAAATTGTTGTATCGCTTAGGCCAGTAATTTTTTTTACCTGTGGCTTACGAACAATCTCATCAGATTCTTGAACTAACATGGTTTCTCCTTAATACCCATGAACAAATGGATGCATAAGGTGAATTTTTCAGAAGGGGAAAAAAATACGAAAGAATTTACAAATTAATTTTTTGATTATTTATATATTAAGAATCAATACATTAAAGAAATCAAATAAAAATGGCGCAGTATATACTAATCATTTACCAGTACAAACTTTGCTTTTTCGACTTTTTGGCGCCACAACAAACTTTAAATATGTACCCGCAATAGGCGCATCAAGACCAAGACGCTCATAAATATCTTTTTCTTCATCGCAAATCATTGCAGCAACATCATCTCTAATAAATTTACTTCTAGGATATTTTTCATAAAGCTCCTCATATACCTCTCGCGCACGACTTGTTATAAATTCACCACGCGCTTCTACCGACCCTTTCTTTTCTTTAATGAGCTTTTGACGCTCATCCTTATCAATCGCTCTAATTTGATACCCCTGAGTAATCTGCTTTTTAAATTTATCGCCCACACCAAATAAGACTGCTATTAATTTCAAATTGCTCTCATTTGCCCAAAGATCGCTATATCCAACATTCTGGTTGCGCGCGAAATTATCTATATACTGTCTTGGTGGAAGCCATTCACTTCCCCTCACATATTTAAAGGTTGCTCGCTCAACTTGAATCTCTACGTTTTTATCGGGCCCATTTCTTCTAATAGCTGAAAGATCACCTCTGGATAAAATTTGTTCAATACCCGTATCACGATCTATAAACGTTAACTGGAATTGTCCATTGATTGCTTCTTCGATAATTAAAGTAATTATTTCGTCACGATACATGCTGCTTAAAAATTTTCCATTGTTACTCACAGATCCTCCTTAGCGCCCCCTTTGGAGGAACCTCCAGAGGAACCTTTAGCATTTTTGTTGCGGAATTATTACAACCAGAAATCTTGAAATTTTACTTATTTTTCAATTAAATGGGCCGCGTAGGGATCGAACCTACGACCCGATGATTAAGAGTCATCTGCTCTACCAACTGAGCTAGCGGCCCCGCTTTGTGACACTGGAACTCTTTACTTAACTCACTACTTATCTGGGGCGAACGACGGGGCTCGAACCCGCGACAACCGGAATCACAATCCGGGGCTCTACCAGCTGAGCTACGTCCGCCATACCTGCTTATTCTCGCGCCCGGCAGGATTCGAACCTGCCACCCCCGGCTTAGAAGGCCGGTGCTCTATCCGAATGAGCTACGGGCGCATGGTACTCCGCCGGCCTACGTTATTTCCCGGGTGCAAAAAACGCACCCGGGCTACATATTCATCGGGGTAGAGGGATTTGAACCCCCGACATCCTGCTCCCAAAGCAGGCGCGCTACCAGACTGCGCTATACCCCGTACTAACTTAATGTAAAAATAGAGAACGGATGATACTCACCACAGCAAAAATCGTCAATGACTCAAGCGTAATTTATTGTATAATTTGACGGCTCTTTGCGAGGGGAAAACCATGATAGGCCAATTAATAGACGGAAAATCGGTCGCGACTCAGATTAAAGCTGAGATTGCTGAACAAATAAAGGCTAACCTGGCCAAAGGCATGCGTCCACCCGGCATTGCGGTTATTCTCGTAGGAAACGACCCCGCCTCCTCGGTCTATGTGCGTAATAAACGGCAAGCCTGTGAGCAGGTCGGCATGCATTCTGTTTACCACCATCTTGATACCGAAGTGACAGAACAAGCGCTACTTGAGCTGATTAGCCAGCTTAACCTTGACCCTACTATCGATGGCATTTTGCTACAACTGCCCCTACCCAAGCATATCGATGCTGAAAAAATGCTCGAACACATCGACCCACGCAAGGATATCGATGGCTTCCACCCCTACAACCTTGGCCGCCTGGCACAACGTCGACCCCTGCTGTGCCCCTGCACCCCCCAAGGCGTGATGGTGCTGCTCAATCATATTGGCCAGCCATACAAGGGCAAACATGCGGTGGTGGTGGGCGCCTCTAATATTGTCGGGCGCCCCATGGCACTGGAATTACTCATCGCTGGGTCGACAGTGACGGTATGTCATCGTTTCACCGGCGATCTGGGTTACTTCGTAAAGCAGGCGGATATTCTTGTTTCCGCCGTTGGCAAACCGGGCCTGATCAAGGGAGAGTGGGTTAAAGACGGCGCCACGGTGATTGATATAGGCATCACTCGCATGACAGACGGCTCACTGACCGGCGACGTTGAATTCGAAGAAGCACGCAAGCACGCAGCCTGGATTACCCCAGTGCCGGGCGGGGTTGGGCCGATGACGGTAGCGATGCTGCTCCGGAATACGCTGAAGGCTCAATCTTCGTAGCCCGGATGAATGCTCTTCTCATCCGGGGTGCAGTGTTTAGCAAAGCATCGCTCCCCGGATGAAAAAAGCACTCATCCGGGCTACACCTAAACCACTTAGTAAAACACCTGTATCTCAAGCGGGAATATCACGATTGTTGCCTAGCTGCACCCTTCGTATACTCACAATAAATCAATCCCACTAAAGGATGTTGTGTCATGTTAGGGAGAAAAATCGTGGCAGAAGTCCATAATGCCAAAGCTTTCGCTGCCAGACTGCAAAGATGCATGGATGATATAGGCGCTCCAGCACAGATTCGTGAACGTGCCGCCCTATTAAGCAAAATGCTCGATATCCCCAAACATGAAGCCAACGCCCTGCTTGAAGGCCGTGAGTTTCCCGCCCCTCAACTGCTCGAACAAATTGCAAATGAGTTCGAAGTTGATACAAAATGGTTATCTGGGAACTAATTAACTAAAAGGACCTAGTGATGGCCGCAAATATTCCTGTTTGGGATAGTATCGTTGAGTCATGGAACAAAACTTACGGTGTGAAAGGTTCTTTCTGGGCGGCTTTCGCCATCATGATCGCCATCGCTATTGGTTTTGGCATTATTGAAGGCTTGATTCCACGAACCGCCGCGATAGTCAGCGCGCTTAGCAGCTTGATCGCTTTCTTGCTACGCGCGGGAACTATCTACATGGGCATCTTGCGGGCGCGCAACGCACCAGTTAGTTATCAGCAAGTGTTTCGCGCCATGCGCTTTGATCTGGGCCTGAAAGTCGTTATCGTTTATATCTTGCAAGTTCTCATTTCCATACCCTTTATCGCAATAATCGTTATAGGCGTTATTGCTGGCGCATGGAATGCTATCATCGGCATTATTCTAGGCCTTGTTGGCGCTATTTCCTTAATCTACATATCAGTGCGTATCGCCTTTGGCATGTGCTACGTTGTGGATAAAGAAACAGGCCCGTGGAATGCTATCAAACTTTCGTTCAAGGTCACGCGCGATCATGTGTGGTCGTTGATCGGCGTATTTTTGCTGTTCTTCTGCCTCTTCGTGATCAGTGCTATTCCATTAGGCATTGGCTTGATTTGGACATTGCCATGCTCGTTTGTTTTGTATGGATTGTTGTATCAGAAGTTAATTGGTTAGCCGTTAAAACCCCGGATCAAATTTTGAAAAACAAATTTGATCCGGGCTACGAAATTACGAAGCAACTCCCACATTCATCTCTACAAGTACTTCACTTAACGCCTTTACCGTTTCGTCTATTTGCTCTTCCGTGACAATTAACGGCGGCGCAAAACGAATGACTGTGTTGTGCGTTTCCTTGGTCAACACACCACGCTTTAATAATTTAAGACAAATATCATGCGCGGGAACGCGCGCGTCAATTTCCACGCCAATCAACAAACCCTTGCCGCGCACATCTTTAATTAATGGCGAATTGATACTACGCAAGGCATCTTGGAAGTACTCACCTAGTTTCGCGGCGCGCTCCACCAATTTATCTTCGACTAGCACATTCAGCGCGGCAAAACCCACCGCGGCGGCGAGTGGATTACCGCCAAAGGTGCTGCCGTGATCGCCGGGCGTAAAAACATCCATCACCTCCTTGCGGCTTAAAAATAACGAGACAGGAAGCAAGCCACCGCCCAGCGCTTTACCAAGTACGATTGCGTCTGGCTTGATGCCTTCGTGTTGAAACGCCAACAACTTTCCGGTGCGGCCCAAGCCTGTTTGTATTTCATCGCAAATCATCAACACATTATGCTTTTTGCAAAGCGCGGCGCAGGCTTTTAAATAGCCTGCCGACGGCACAATAATCCCACCTTCCCCCTTGATGGGTTCCACCAGAAAAGCAGCGGTATTCGGTGTGATGGCTTTTTCTAATTCCGCGGCATTGCCATAAGGAATAATTTTAATACCCGGCAAAAAGGGCCCAAAACCAGCGCGATATTGCTTCTCTGTCGACATGCTGATAATGGCCAAAGTACGGCCATGGAAATTACCCTCACAGGCAATGATTTCCGCCTTGTCAGTCGGCACGCCTTTGACAGTGTATGCCCATTTACGTGCCGCCTTAAGCGCGGTTTCCACCGCCTCCGCGCCGGTATTCATGGGCAATGCTTTATCAAAATTGGTTAATTCACAAGCGCGTTCCAGAAAGGCGGCCAGTTTATCGCTATAAAACGCACGCGACACCACATTCAGGGTGCCTGCCTGCTGACGCAATGCCTCCACCAACTTCGGATGACAATGACCATGACTCACCGCCGAATAGGCGCTCATCATATCCAGATAGCGATTCCCATCTTCGTCCCATACATAAGGCCCCTCACCCCGCGTTAATACCACTGGCAGTGGCTTGTAATTATGCGCGCCGAATCTCTTTTCACGTTCTATGGTCTTTAACTTGGACATAGTAGTATCCCCTAAGGCTTCTTTCATTCTCTCACTGTAGACTAATATAACTATTACCACATAAAAAGAGCTTTATAAAAGCTAAACAATTGGAGCGCCCATGAATGAGCTTGTCCAGCCGTGAAATAACGACAGATGAAAAAACTGCCAAAGACGCTCTTAAAAAAGCGCGCGAAGATATTAAAGCCATTACTCACTTGATAAGTTTGAGAACCATCACTGTTGAAGATTTATTGACCCACAAATCGTTAGCCAGTGAACACGAACGCCTGGAAGTGGAACACCAGGAATGGGTGAAAAGCATGGCCCAAAAAATCGAAGAAGCCAAAGAGAAAAAAATGCTGGCTTTGCGGACATTGAAAACGGTGCAGGCTCAAAAAAAATTATTACAAAATTCATTAGCAATGAAAAAGACTGAATCAGCAACAATTGAAGAAATACCGCCCACGGATACTGCATCATCAACAAAAGTGACCAGGCAACCATCAAAAATTTCAACCGCGCCTTCAGCCTCACTTTTCCGACCGCACAGAAACACTTTCAGAGATGACTTAATGGATGACTTAATGCTGGATTTAAAAGCTTATATTCAGAGAATACGCGGCTATGCAGATGAACAAGGTGTTATTGATTTTGCTTACGGATTTACTGTTTACCCACGATCACGCGCCATTAACCGAATAGCTAATTATTTGCTTGCCAGTTCTCTATTGAAAAAGCTGCGAAGGGGCAAGCCGATTTATGAGGTTTTCAATAATATTGACAAACAAAGAAAAGATCTAATCGTTAAATATAATTTAAACACCTTAGCCGATTATGAAGAACGCGACATACACAGCGCCACATTAAACGCGATTATTGATAAGGCAAAGAATTACCTCGTCTCTGAAAAACAACCGTTATTATTACGCCGAATAATTTAATCTAAAAACGACAAGGACGGTAAACAAGAGCCACCACAGGGATGTAACAAAAAACTCGCGGTTACGTAATTTGGAGACTCAGTTGCGCTTTAGGCTTTTCCTTACTGGCTACGACAGAACACGCAACCTGGAACCTGCACACCACGCTCCTATAATGTCTCCATGAGTTTTTTCATTGTAGAGTTTTGTACTAATCCCTACAGTGGCTCTCATTTACCGTCCTTATAATTTCAGTATAGGACGTTTCAATATTAGTACAAGTTTGTATTTTTTTTCTAATCAATATATAGTCTTATATACTTAACTTTTTACTTATAATTATATTATCAACCTTATGAAAAAAAATGTAAAACTTGACAATCAAAAAAATCCGTCTACCGTTGAAATCCGCTCCTTAAGCCACGATGGACGCGGTATTGCAACCATCGAAAATAAAACGACTTTTTTAGCAGGCGCCTTACCCGGCGAGACAGTACGTTACAACATTCACCAAAAACGCGCCCAGCTTAACGAAGGGGTAGCCTTAGAGATTGTCACCCCCTCACCAGACCGCGCTACCCCACCCTGCGAGCATTTCGGCGTTTGCGGCGGTTGCAGCCTGCAACACATGAGCCCCCGCGTGCAGCTTGAGCTAAAGCAACAAACCCTACTCAATCAACTCAAGCATTTTGGCCAAGTCGAACCCCAACACATATTGCCAGCACTCAGTGCAACGACCGAAGGTTACAGACGCAAAGCCCGATTAGGCGTAAAGTTTGTTATCAAGAAGGATAAGTTGTTAGTGGGATTCAGAGAAAAGTCTAGCAGCTATCTGGCTGACTTAAATCGTTGTGTCGTCTTACATCCCGCCATCGGCGAACGGTTCAATGAATTATCCGAACTGATCAGATCACTCGAAGCCTACCGTCACATCCCCCAAATTGAAGTGGCGATTGGTGACACCGACGTTGCACTGGTATTCAGACACCTTGAACCATTATCTGACGAAGACAAAAACAAGTTAATCGCCTTCGGTGAAAAATTTCAATTTCACATTTACTTACAACCCAATCCTCCACAAAAAGTTGAAGAACTTACCCGCCTTAACACTGAAGGTTGGGGGCGGAACGACGAGTGGGCTCCGGCACCGTCACTCCCTATCGAGGGGCGTCACGATCCAAGGATGGAAAGGAGTGCGAATACAGGGATGTATGTCCCCGAGATAGGGAGTGACGGTGCCGGAGCCCACTCTCGTTCCGCCAGCCCCAAACCTGAACGTTTAACATACACACTACCAGACGAACAACTGGAATTCCTATTCCACCCCCTAGACTTCACCCAAGTAAATTTAGAGATGAACCGCCTCATGGTAAGGCAAGCAATCAACCTGCTAGACCTAAAACCAACCGATAAGGTGCTCGACCTCTTCTGCGGCATCGGCAACTTCACCCTCCCCATCGCCCGCCACGCCCACCACGTCACCGGCATCGAAGGCGGCGACGACATGGTCAAACGCGCCCAAGCCAATGCCGAACATAACAGTATCAGCAACGTGGCGTTCCATGCCGCCAATTTATTTGAACCCAACCCCACCACCGCCTGGATGAAACAACACTACGACAAAATCCTCCTCGACCCACCCCGCGCTGGCGCCCGAGAAATCCTCCCCCACTTCCAAACATTCGGCGCCTGCAAGATTGTTTATGTCTCTTGTAATCCCGCCACCCTTGCCAGAGACGCCGGTGATCTGGTAAACCTGTATGGCTATAAACTCGTGGCTGCCGGAGCAATGAATATGTTCCCACACACAGCCCACATAGAAGCCATGGCGGTATTTGAAAAAACATAAGGATTATAAAAATGGAAATTGCACATTTACCCGTTATCGATTGGAACCTCGGTTTAAAATTGGCCGGCAACCAGCGCGAACTGGCTGAAGACATGCTCACGATGCTGTTAAAAGACCTGGATACCACCGCAAACAGTATAAAAGAAAAGCATAACATTCAAGACTATAAAAAAATGCAGCAAGAGGTCCATAAACTGCGCGGCGCCGTCAGCTACTGCGGTCTGCCCCGGTTAAAATCTATTCTCGATCAGCTTGAAACCAATCTGAAAACTCATATAATGGATGATCTACCCTCACTACTCAGTCTATTTGATAAGGAAGTTACGCTTTTACTCGAGCACCGTCATCTGTAGCCCGGATGAGTGCTTTTCTCATCCGGGGTTAACGATAAGAGAACGATACTCCGAATGAAGCCTACAACTAGGGAGACGTTCATGAGACAACGTTACAGTGATTTTATGCCCACTGGCGCAGGCGCGCTTTTCTTAATACAAATTGTCGCGACACTTAGTTACAGCGTATTGTATTCCACGCTTATCCTATACGCGACGAACGGCCTGCATCTTAGCGACATGTACGCGACCAGCCTGACTGGCTCGTTCATCGCGTTAAATTATTTTTTACATTTACTAGGTGGTTTTTTAGGTGGCCGCTATTTCAGCTATCGCAGTCTTTTTTGCATCGCCATGTTTTTGCAAGTGCTCGGTTGCGTGCTTATTTCCATACCGACCGAATCTTCACTACTCTGGGGACTTGCCTCCTTTTTAGGCGGCAGCGGCATCAACGTCACCTGCATTAACTGCATGGTGACACAGTTATTCGAACCACACGACAAACGCCGCGAAGCTGCGTTTTTGTGGAATTACAGCGGCATGAATATCGGCTTTTTCGTCGGTTTTGCCATCGGCGGATACTTTCACTTGCAAGGCAACTATCGCGAACTATTCCTGCTAAGCGGCCTTGGCAATTTACTGGCGATGACCATCACGCTCTACAACTGGAAAATATTAAAAGACCGCGACACTACTTTCATGGAAGCCGCAAGCAGCGTACAAAAAAACGCGCGCTTTATTGGCATCGGCATCATTGTCGCGTTAGTGTTTGCGCTGCGTTTTCTGATGGAGCACACCGATTTCTGCAATAACCTCATTATCGTGATTGGCTCCTCAATGCTGGTGGTGCTTGGCATGCTATCGTTCAGACAGCATTCCTCCGGCGCGCGCCGAAAAATCTGGGCGTACATGATTCTCGCCGTATCCTCCGTCACCTTCTGGGCACTTTATCAACTCGCGCCAATGGGACTTAATTTATTTATAGATCGCAACGTTGATCGTCACGTGTTCGGCATTCTGGTCGCACCACAGTGGATACAAAATATTAATACTGTTGTAATTATTTTAGGCGGCCCCATTTTAAGCGTGGTGTTCAGCCGCATGCGCGAAAAAGGCAAAAATATCAGTATACCGCTGCAATTTTCCGTGGCGTTGTTATTAATTGGCATCGCATTTGCCATTTTACCGCTCGGCATTAGTCTGGCTGACCCCCAAGGCTATGTTGCATTCGGCTGGATTTTTGCCTGCTACATGCTGCAAAGCCTCGGCGAACTTTTCATTTCACCCATCGGCTATGCCATGGTTGGCGAACTCGCGCCAGTGAAATTACGTGGCTTGATGATGGGCATGTGGCTCATGATTACCGGCGTTGCCGCCACACTCTCGGATTATTTTTCAAAGATCGCGTTGGGCACAGTGAAATCCTCCAGCCCACTCGTGACCAATCCGAGCTTTAGCCACACTTTTGGCGTGCTGGGCTGGAGCGCAATTGGGGTAAGCGTGCTGTTATTCGCCTGCATTCCATTGGTCTCTCGCTTGACACATGAAAAGAAAAGCGACGAGCCGAAAAATTTTTTAGAGCTTAGCGAGGAGGCAGCGGGCTAAATAAGTTCGCTAGCCCCTCATCTTCATCCGACAAACGATTATCATCGCCAAACACAACCGCCGCGACTGATGATTGTTGTTGCGCTGGGTTCGCATACAACCTGAATCCTTGCAGGGAACTATAACGCCGCGGGACAACTGTTGGCGCCAAACGCTCTAACGAGTCGGACACCAAAAACTCCGGTTCCTTTTTATTAAAAGAAAAAAATCGTTTGACTGCTTGTTCTTTAAAGTTCACCACCATTTCTAATTGGTCCATCAAGCTGAAACCATGTGTTTCCACAATTCTGTCAGCATGTCCATAATCTTTTAAAAACCATGTACGGATAAATGCGTCGAGTTCATCATGTATGTTATACCCATAACAACCCAAGAGCGCTAACACGCTTGCGGCCTCGCCCACCGTTCGTTTAGCAGTTTGATTAAAAAGCACAGAAAGACAAATGCCAGTTGGTAAGGTGACATAGGGGAAACAAGCATCTCTTGATACGGGTACCTTCGCGCGATATTTAAGTAACAATTCGATGAGTTGAAATTCACACTCTCCTTCTAACCAGCGTGAAATCGCCATATCCAGCGCGCTGGCACTTAATTTATTTTTCGTGGAAGTGACCCTGAAGTTAATCCGTGTAAAATTTTTATCTTCAATCACTAGCGGTGCAAAATGCGGTGCGAATAATATTAATAAATGCAGCAAGGTAATGTTATGGCTATTGGCAAAATTCACAAATAATTCATTATATTTTTTTATGATTTGTTCGGCAAAGATGCTATTTAAAATAGGGCTGATTCTATCTTTGAGTTTTGCATAACCCGCACCCATCAATTCACACGAAGGATCTTTTAATATCGCAAGTAACTTATTAGCACCTTCTTCAATTTCTTGATAATGTTCTTTCGATAACGTAATAGATGATCTCATAAACACCTCATTTATAATTCAAATAGTTCCGCTTCCGCCTCCGCGCTCTGCGCTTCGGCGCGATAGGCCTCTTTTTCCAGGTTCTTAAAATCCCAATATTTTTTATCCATTAACTGACTAGGTTTAATGGCGCTAAGCGCATGCAATATATTACTCGGCACCTTGGGATTTTCTAGCGCCAGTTGATCAATCAAATGCTTCACTTTCTTACGCATTAAATTTTCTTGCGAGCCACACAGGTTGCAAGGAATGATCGGATACGCCATTTCTTTGGCAAATGCGGCGATATCATTTTCCTGACAATATACGAGTGGCCGGATGACAACATGTTTTTTATTGTCGCTTAATAATTTAGGCGGCATTGAGCGAATTTCGCCATTATATAAAATTGACATTAATAAAGTACGAATTAAATCATCGCGGTGATGACCCAAAGCGATTTTGTTAAAGCCTTTCTCTTCCGCATAAGTGTAAATAATGCCGCGTCGTAAGCGCGAGCAGAGCGAACAATAGGTTTGTCCTTCAGGAATTTTTTCTTTGACGATGGAATAGGTATCGCGGGTTAATATTTCATGAGCGATGTTACGTTCTTGCAACCAGCTTTTTAGCGCGCGATCATCCCAGCCTGGTTGGGCCTGGTCTAGTGTGAAAGCAAATAATTCAAAATCGACTTTGGCGCGTCGCTGTAGTTGTAGCAAAACATGCAGCATGGTGAAGGAATCCTTGCCGCCGGATAGACAGACCATCACCCGGTCGCCGTGCTGGATCATGTTGAAGTCGGCGATGGCTTTGCCGGTGTAGTGTAATAGTTTTTTTTCGAGTTGTTCTTTCGTTGCCATATTGGATTCCCACGAAGAATCGTTACATGGGCCCCGCTGGAGCCTGTCCCCGAATGCTTTAATCGGGGGGCGGGGATGACACACACATAAAAAATTGCCGCGCCGGCTGTTGCCGGAACGGCAATTACGAAGAATACTTAGTTAGTTATTCTTACTTTTCAACAGACACTTCTTCAGCCTGAAGACCTTTCTGGCCTTGCGTTACTTTGAACTTAACGCGCATGCCTTCTTCAAGTGTGCGATAGCCGTCGCCAATGATCGCTCTGTAGTGAACGAACACGTCGCCGCCTGCGTCACGCTGAATAAAACCATAACCTTTGCTGTTGTTGAACCACTTAACGGTTCCTGTTTCGACTTGTGCTGACATAACTCTTTACCTTTACTAATTAAACTAATTTGCCTACATCTGAGATATCTTACCGCGGGGATAAACCGGAGGGCAGGACACACTGATGACATTATGAAGTATAACAGATTATTGAGAGAATAAAAGGGTTTGGCAAACACCTATGGCAAAAATTGTCCTATTTTTACTCCTTTTACGCTGCAATCCTCTAAAAACTGGTCGCTAGCGAGGTAGGAGTATTCTTCAAAACGGGCTGTAGCGATCAAATCGGTTGTGGTTTCAGTCTTTAATGCTGGGTGACACATGATCAGCCCCCTATCCCCTACCTCTTCCAGAAAGGCCTGAAAATGGGCTCTATAGGGCCCAGCAAAAGAATAGCTACCGGAAAAGCTGGCATTATGCGGAATAGCTAATCGTTCAAGTTTACCTTTAAAAACAAATCCACCCGTTAAGTTAATGATAAATTGTTTAAAATCTTTAATCGAACGACAAACAGGATTGGCCAGACGCAGGTAAACCCCTTGGGCGCGCAAGCGCTTATCATAAACAGAGAATATCGCATCACGAATGACAGCAAACTGATGCACATGCTGATGCCCATCAATAAAATGGGGTAGCTGCCCAGTAGCAGCCTGAAAAGCATCCAGCTGAGCCTCAAATTCGGCAATAACGATTTCTTTATTCATTTGACGCAGCCAAGAACGGCGTAGTTGAGTGCTCAAAGGCGAAAAGCTCTCACCGTAATACGACTGCCAGACCAAAGAAAGTGGTTTTCCTTCGGTTAAATTAAAATGAAGCCCGATATCAAAGGACGAAGAAGTGCGCATCAACGCGCTAGCGGCATTCTGCCAAAAAAGGCTATTCACCAGGCAACTCACTGCTGACAAACGCTTTTTTTGCAATAAAGCCAGAATGCCATCCGTAATAGCTGGTGCTTGCCCATAGTCATCCGCACACAGTACAATGCTCTTCGTCATGTCATACAATACCATATTAAAAAATCTTAAATCCCGACGCAGCTGGATCATTGATCTGACGCTGCTTGGTGGTATTTTATCGCTTTTTTATGCTTTTTGCTTGGGAAGTTATCCTTTATTCACCCCAGATGAAGGGCGTTACTCCGAAGTAGCACGTGAAATGGTGGCGACGGGCGACTATATAATGCCGCGCGTCAATGGCGTGGCCTTCCTGGACAAGCCTATTCTTTATTACTGGCTACAGGCGCTTGCCATCAATCTGTTTGGTCTTAATGAATGGGCGCTGCGATTTTTCCCCGCCTTGTCAGGTATCGTTGGCTGTTTAATGAGTTATATTTGCGGTCGCAAATTATTTAATCGCCGCACCGGCATACTCGCCGCGCTTATTCTCGGCACCACGCCACTCTATTTTATCTGCGCGCATTATGCGAACCTTGATCTGGAAGTCGCGGCGTGGATCAGCTGCACCCTGTTATCTTTTATCACGGCGGTACGCAACCCAGATCGACCGCGAACCAGCTGGCTGTTCGCCACCTATATTTTCGCGGCACTCGCTTTCCTGACCAAAGGCATGATTGGTTTCGCCTTTCCGATCATGATTGTTGGCAGCTGGATGGTGTTAACATGGCGCTGGGATTTATTGAAAAAAACCCATTTGGGCGCGGGCTTTATGCTGGCTTTTGTGATCGTGCTGCCCTGGTACACGCTGGCACAACATGAAAACCCTGAATTCCTGCACTACTTTTTTGTGACACAACAAGTCACGCGTTTTCTCTCCGCCGCGGAATTTAACAGCCACGCGCCTTTCTGGTTTTATGCACCTATTGTGCTGCTGGGATTTTTTCCCTGGACAATATTCGCTGTGCAATCCTTTTATCATTCCTGCAAGCGTGTTTATAAGAATATTCGCCTGCACCATGATGAATTGTTCCTGATGCTATGGTTTGCGATTATCTTTTTATTCTTTTCTTTCCCACGCTCAAAAACAGTTGGTTACATACTGCCGGTATTTCCACCCTTGGCGATGCTGACCGCAAATTACCTAGTCGCCAAATTTAGTGAAGTCAAACCGTATTACGTGCGCATCATCGCGACTATTTTTGCTTCCCTTAGCACTGTTATCGCCATCACCTTGCTGGCATTGCCACGTTACGGCTGGTTCGATATTGCCGCTGGCGCCACACCCTATCTCACCACCATCGCGGTCATTTTTATCGCCGGTGCCGTGATTAGCTTGCTGTTTATTCGACGATCCTTCGCCGCTTTACTTTCTATTTGCTGCGCGAGTGTAATGACCGCCTTGCTTGTTCTGGTGCTTAGCGCTTCTTATCTTAACACTAACACTGCCAAACCACTGATCGAACAAGTGCAAGCGTTGGCAAAGCCGGAAGACGAAATCGTTAATTACTTCAAATATTATTACGACACGCCGTTATATCTGCAAAAGCGCATTAGCGTTGTAGCCGACTGGCACTCACCAGAGGTCGCCAACAAAGATAACTGGCGCCGGGAATTATGGAATGGCATGGCGTTCCAAAAAACCGATGGCTGGCTGTTTGATGAAAAAACATTCTGGAAAAAATGGCATGGCAAAAACCGCATGTTTGTTTTTCTTAACATGAACTACTTTAATCAGTTTGAATCACATACTAAAAAATATTTTCTCCTCGGGCGTTACAACGACATCGTGTTGGTGAGTAACAGGCCAGTATAAGCTGGGACACGCTATTTTTGTCTAGGAATATTCTCGTTATTTTTCCGGTTCATAAATTATTAACCATAATTTATGAACCTCCCCAATCGAGTTTATCCAGTATAGTTATTGCCGGATATAATATTCATATAAGCGGCAATAAGTGGATTGCGTTTATAGTTATTGCCGGATATAATTAATTATAAGCGGCAATAACTCAATGGTGCAATATGCGGAAATTAGTTGGGCGCGAAAATGAAATAAAAATATTTGATAGAATTCTATCATCCAGAAAAGCTGAATTTATAACAGTATACGGTCGAAGAAGGATAGGGAAAACCTACCTTGTTAGTGAATATTTTTCTAATAAAGGCCTTTATTTTGAATGCACCGGTATTAAAGACGGGAAAATGCGCGACCAGTTAATGAACTTTTCTGAGGCATTTCAGCAAACCTTCTATCCCAAGCTTACTCTCGCTGCTCCAAAAAACTGGCGACAGGCGTTTGAATTGCTAACAAATCAAATTAAAGACATACCAAAAGACACGAAAATAATACTATTTTTTGACGAATTGCCATGGCTCGCCACACGAAGATCAAAGCTTCTGCAAGAGCTGGATTATTTCTGGAACAAGTACTGGAGCAGGATGGATAACGTCAAACTTATAGTCTGCGGATCAGCGGCATCGTGGATATTGGATAATCTTATTAATGCTAAGGGTGGACTGCATAATCGCATTACAGAGGCAATACAATTAAATCCTTTCACATTGGGTGAAACTAAAATTTATCTTGAAACCATTCTAAACATGAAATTAAACGCACTCCAGATATTAGACTTATATATGGTAATGGGTGGCGTACCATTTTATCTTGGAAAATTGAAAAAAAATAAGTCTGTCGCTCAAAATATAAATGAGTTATGTTTTTCACAAGATGGGATGCTAAATTCTGAATTTTCCCGATTATTTAAGTCACTATTTGATGCATACGAACTTAACCTACGCATTGTAAAAGCTATTGCCAAATTTCGATATGGAATTTCACTTGCTCAGTTATTGAAAAAAATCGGTAAGACAGCCGGCGGTAGATTCACTGATAGATTGAGAGAACTTGAAGCGGCCGGTTTCATTGAAAAAATATTACCCTATGGCAGAAAGCAACGAGATCATTATTATCGAATAAGTGATGAATACACAATGTTTTATTTAAACTGGATTGAAGGTGTGATCGGGAAAATACCTGCTGATAGCAACTATTGGATGGATATGTCAAAAAGTCCAGCATGGAATAGCTGGTCAGGCTATGCTTTTGAAATTGTTTGTCACAAACATATAAATAAAATAATAAGCACGTTAGACATTAAAGGTGCAGGATGTCTGGTAAGCGGCTGGAGACATATAACTAATGTCGGTAAAGACAATCAAGGCGCACAAATTGATTTATTACTGGACAGAACCGATGACGCAATTTCAATATGTGAAATCAAGTACTCTATAAAGGAATTCAGCATCGATAAGCCATACGCTCAAAAATTACTAACCAAAATGAGCGTGTTTCAAAATGAAACGGGCACAAATAAGCAATTATTTCTTGTATTGATCACAACATCAGGACTAAAACGTAACATTTGGTCAGAAGACCTTGTCAATGAAGTTGTGAAACTAGAAGATTTATTTTGACTTTCCATTTGAGTGAATGTCATGAAAAGGATTTTATTGCCAACTCTCAAAAAATTTGAGCAAGATAATAAAAAATCTATCCAAATAGAAATTTGGCCGGCATACTCACCTGAACTAAATCCAACAGAAAAATGCTGACGATTTTTGAAGACAAAAAAATTAGATGGGTCAAAAGACGAGAAAAATATCAAGAAAGTAGTTGAAGCGATTAAGAATTTGCTGGCTTGAACACCCATAGCTTGCTAACGGTGAAGGTAAAAAGCGGCAGGATGCTCAGCACGAGCAGTAACGCGATTTGATATGGCAAGTGCATTGACAAGAAAAAATAAAACAGCGATTCGTTTGCGATGAAGTTGAAAATTTGTAGCACGAGTAGTTTTGGAAATGCGATAGCGTGTTGTGCGGTGGTGCCAGTAAATGTGAAACGTCGGTGGCCGAAGTAGCTTACCTGGAAGGAAATAAAAAATGCGAAAATGTTTGCGATGGGCGGTTCAAGTGAAAGTGTTTGTACTAAGGCGACTACTATTGAGAAATTAATTGCTGCGGCGGTGACACCGATGAGACCAAATCGCATAAGCTGGGCAAGTAGCGGAAATTTCGCCAGAAGAGCATAAAGCGCCTTCCCCGGGTGCAAAAAACGCACCCGGGCTACACCGTGCATGTCTGCAGATTCAGATTCATTCATTAAAACCTTCCTTGATACGCAATAAATACTTTGGACGCTGCTTTACTTCCGTGAAAATACGCGCGATGTATTCACCTAAAATGCCGATGGATAACAATTGGATACCGCCTAAAAACATGATGGCAACGACTAAAGTTGGGAAGCCCGGTAAATCTGCGCCGTATAATAATGTCACGGTCACAATATAAACCGCGTAAATCATTGCGATGCATGAAATAAAAAAACCAATCATGCTCCAGACGCGTAATGGTATATCGGAAAAAGACGCGATACCGGTAATCGCCAGTTCAGCAAGACGCATAAATTTCCACGAACTTTTTCCCGCGGCGCGTTCTTTTACTTCAAATGTTACGCCTACGCTTTTATAACCCACCCAAGCGTATAAGCCTTTCATAAAACGTGTGCGTTCGGGAAACTGTTTTATGGCATCGGTAATCTTGCGATCCATCAGACGAAAATCACCCGCGTTGCGCGGCATGTTAATGCTCGACATCCTTTGCATGATCCAGTAAAACAGTCGCGCGAAGTTTCGTTTTATCCGAGACTCAGATTCGCGATCTTTGCGTACACCATACACCATATCGTAACCATTCGCCCACTGCTTGAGAAAATCGTTAATCACTTCGACCGGATGCTGAAAATCGGCATCCAGCAATACTGTCACATCTCCCTGAGCATGCTCGATGCCCGCGGTCAGCGCGATTTCCTTGCCGAAGTTACGGGAGAGCCCCAACAATTTGACGTTATAATCTTTTGGTAATTGCTGAATTTTTTCGACAGTATGATCACGGCTGCCATCATCAACGACTATGATTTCAAAACGATTGGTTAGGGTGCGCAAGCATTGCCGCAGACTAGCAATAAAATCACTGATCACCGCCTGTTCGTTGTAAACAGGCACGACGCAGGAGATGAACACTGATTTTTTTTCTAAAGCTTGTTGGCGTTGTGAGTGCATGGCAGTATTTAATTAATGAATGTTTTAATTGTACTCTAATTCTCTTTGTGACAAAAGGGAGAGCGAGGGTGTCACCTCACCTATTCTATCAAAATCCTTATCGTTATGTAGCAAAATAAGCTTATTTTCAATAGCGATGGTTGCAATTAAGCAATCTATCGTACTGCACAAGGTCACTCCCGCTTTGCGACAATCATAATATAATTTCGCAGCCGCGTAATAACTCTGCACAGAATCTTTGGGATGATAAAATTTCATTGTACCCAGATAACTAGCAAGATAATTAAAATCTTGCTGTGAACCCGCCCCCTGTAACACTTCTTGATAAATTACCGCACTAATCCCATACGGCGTCATATCATTAAGTAATCGCTTAAAATAATATGCTGCTCCGTTTTCTCTGCCCCGCAAGTAATCAATCCAAACAGACGTATCAACCAAATACACTATACTTACTCCTTATCTTCTTTTCTTAGCGCCTTGTAATCATAATCATCCCGAATTTTCACTTTTCCACGCAACTCACGTACATCTTTACGACGATGCGCCTCAACAAACTCCTGCAAAGCCAACTCCACCAGCTCTCTTTTTGTTGTAACATTTGTATAGCGAAATGCCTCTTTCACCAATTTTTCATTAAGTTCAATATTCGTTCTCATAATACACCTCCTTATGTGTATTATCATACACCAAATGATACTTCACAGGATAGTCTCTCTATGCCCATCCGGCTTCCAGGCAGGGGCGATGACATTCGGCATGCTGGAGCGGAAAAGCAAGGGCGCGGGGGCGATGGTGAAGGCGCCGTAGCGGTCGTTAATGTCGTCAATCACTTCGTTCAACTGTTCACGCTTACTGTCGGGCTGCTGAAATAAATCAAGCTGGGTGCCGTTGCCATCTGGGTCTAGCGCGGTCACTTGTATCTGCCATACGGGCTCACCGCGCCAGTGCTGCCCCAGAATAAATTCGCCTAACTGAAAAATTTCTCGGCCATCATGCGTGGCGCAAACCGTTTGCCCTACGGAACCTATCCAGCCGAAATCCCGACTGCGCACACCCACGTAAAAAAATTTGGCGTGAAAATGATAGCGCCGCAAACGCGCCGCCAGTTTTTCACACATGTGCATTAGAAAAGTTTCAATCACTTGCCAGTCGCGCGTGTTGGGCGGCATGACTTTGCCATGCCCCATGGATTTGGGACTGGCGGTTTTAGTGTGCACGGGCTCTGGATCCGCGCCCTGACACATGTACCAGACGCGTCTGCCTAAATTACCAAAACGCTGCGCCAGAATACTGATGGGAACTTTTTCCATATCGCCGCACACCACCACACCGTGCTTTGCCAAAAAACCGCCAATACCGGATTTAATGCCGCACAATTCAGTGACCGGCACATAGCGCAAACGCTCTTTAGCCAGCCACGGCGGGATGACAGTAAAACCATCGGGTTTTTGCTGTTTTGCCGCGAATTTGGCTGTGGTTTTATCACCACTCACACCCACAGAACATTTTAATCCAGACGCGGCTAACACTAATTCTTTAGCGCGACGGCCAAATTGTTCTGGCGTTCCTAACAACTGACAATTCGTCACATCCAGAAAGGCTTCGTCTACCGAAAAAATTTCTATGTCCGGCGTGATGTCGTACAGCGCCGCCATGATGGCGCGCGACACTTGCACATAACGCGCGGGCTCGGCCGGTACTTGAATCAGCGCTGGACACAAACGCTTTGCCTCACGAAAGCGCATGCCGGTTTTAACACCAAAGGCGCGCGCTTCGTAAGAGGACGTAATAATGCAGGTGCCTTGATTGCCATTGGTCACAGCGATGGGACGCCCACGATAGACGGGCTTGTCGCGCTGTTCGATAGAAGCAAAAAACGCATTCATATCAACGAGGATGATTGCTCTGTCCCAGCACATGATGGCGACTCTATTTTCTCAGCCGCAACAGCCCAACAAACACGCCTTGAACTTGCACGCGTTGTGGCACATAGGCTTTGGGTTTTAACGCGATATTGGCGGGGATGAGCGTGATGCGCTCTGGCACACGCCAGGAAATTCGTTTGAGTGTTGCTTCTTGTTGATCGATTAGCGCGACCACGATATCACCCTCCTGGGCGCGCCCGGTTTGACGGCATACTACATAATCACCGTTCAATATCCCTTCATCGACCATGGAATCGCCCTTCACTTCTAGCACAAAATGACCGTCCGGCTGCCAGAGTGAGGTTAAATCCAGTGATTGCCTGTCTTCGATCGCTTCAATAGGCACCCCCGCGGCAATGCGTCCGACCAGCGGCAACGCGTGGTTGCTATCCCCGCTTTCGCGGGAATGACAAACTAGCCGAATATTGCGGTACCCCTTATTCTCCAGTATCAGCTTTCCCTCTTTGGCAAGAGCATGGATATTACGGCTGATGAGACTGACGGACTTGGGGCTAATACCAATGCCACGGGCGATTTCAGTGAGAGAGGGCGAATAGGCGTGCTCATTAAGATACTGCTCAATGTAATCGCAAATCTTGTGTTGGAGCGGGGTTGCCATAATCATTCACCTTTCTTTCACCTATGTTATTAGCATAGTGAAAGAAAGGTGAAAAGGCAAGAGTTAATTACGCAGCAGATGCCGCGGATAAGGATTGGCCAGTAACGACGGGCGCTGGACCTTCGGGCAATTCCACTTTGAGCATACGTGCTTTTAGTGCGTGGGTAGCGAAGTGACCGACTTTTGGTAACTGTACCCCAGGGGAAACTGAATCCCGACTTTCGTCGGGACGACGTAAGTCTGCACCTTCGTCGGGACGATGCGAATCCACAGCGTCATCAGGCTCCACAGTAAAATCGCTGGCAGCGATAGCATCATCTACCGAAGCCAGAGCAGCAGGAGCATGAACATCGGCTGTCACCTTCGGCTCGATAACAGGTTCAGCCGCCACTTCTAGCTCACTCGCATCCTTATCGCAAACATTGTGCTGTCTTTGTATCGCAAACAGCTCATCATTTTTCGTTTCCAGATAATAAATGCGCGCATCCAGTGTATTGAGAAAATTCTCTCTGTGTGCCTGATTCACTTTCATTTGATAGTCGATCAACGCGATGGTACCCATCACCAACATTGCGATACCGGCGACAACCAAAAATGGCCACATCGCGGCAGCGGCAAACACACTGAAGCCCAACGCGCCAGCCAGCAAGCCGCCTTTCAGCAATAAAAATCGCGTGGTGAACGCACCCGTCTGAGTCGCGAAAACAAACTCATAAACACGATTCAGAACTTTTTTAGCCCAGGTAAACGCGCCGGCTTCGTGTTCAAATTTTTCGAAGTAACGATCATTAAACACATCAATCTTGGCAAGGTAGTCTTTCAGCGCCGCCTGATGAGCGACATCACGCTCAAATAAAGCCTTGCTGCCTTCATCCAGCTCATCAAAGTGCTTCGGACGTTTTACCTTTGCTTCGTTTTCCGCAAGATATTTTTTAATTAATGATTTTCTAAATTCAACTTGTTCATATAAACGTTGAAACGCGTCTGCCTTGGTTTCGTCAGTGCCACGATAAGGTGACTGTAGAATGGCATCCACCTTCTGCTCATATTCAAGCTGCTGCTTGCGCAACTGCGTCATGGCCACAACACTGGTAAAGATACCCACAATAGCGCCACCGATACCGCCAAGAGGAGTACCGCCAACAAAATCAGCCGCCAGGGACGCGCCAAAATAACCGAGCATGGCCGATCCCAACCAGCCGATAAATATGAAGTTCAGCAGGCCACTTAAAAACTTGCGAAATCCCGCAATCGCCACGCGACCACGTCTTTCATGCACACTGCCTAACAGGCGATATCTTAACTCCGACTGCGCAGCGGGGTTTTTATAAGTGTGACGAGACTTGGCTTTAGCATTCGCCAAGCCCAAAGTTTCCGCGATACCACGAGTTTCAGCATCAATGAATTCCAGTAACTTGGTTTCGTGTACCAAACGCTCAAATTCAGCTTTCACTGGATCAGTCACATCCGCTGGCTTCGACTCCTGCTTTTTGGGGAAAAATATTTCCAACGGATTGATGTGAAACAGCTTCATTACGGTGAACGCTGTGCCAATCGTTAATGTAATCAACAACACGAATGGCAACATCGGGCCACTTGCCGCCGCGAGACCGCACGCGATCACAAATGGCATCCAGACGACCCAGAAAATATAGGAATAAGTTGAGAGACGATCCCAGATTGTGGAAACAGCCGTATAAATGGTTCTAAAAATAGAAGCCGCGATTCTAACAGGCTTGCTCTTTCTTTCATTTTCTAGCTCGCTACTAGCCTGAGCTAACTCAGCCCGAGCAAGAGCCAAGCCACCTTCAGTCACTTCTCCATTAGCTACTTTATCTTTAACCAGCTTAATTTCAGTCTTAATTCGCTCAATTTTCGCTAACGACTTAGCAAACTGCTTTTTAGAGTCGGTATCATAAAATTCCTCCACCGCATCGGCCATGTCATCCAAAAATGTTCTTCTGCCTGCTGCAAGCGGCTGCTTTGGGAACGCAAGATGAACAGAAAGCGTTTTATCTTTCATTGCCTGTTTAAGACGTTCTTCAAGTTGCACTTCCAGCTGACTATCATTCTGTTCAGCCTGCTCATCGCTGGCGCTGATTTTATTTTTTCGCTTGCTGTAATAAGCGAGACTGCTTAGTTTTATTTTTCTGTACATCTGATAAATGCCACGCGCCATCCCCAAAACTGGGGCCAGCAAGCTTAATCCCAGAAATGTACCACCAATTGGGCTTAAACCCGATTCTGGATCACCATTATTTTGATAGATGAGCTGGGTATAAAGACTGTCAGGGTTATCTCGGCTGCCATCACTCACATTATCCTGTCTTTGCAGAACATCAAAGAAAACCTGGCCATAGCTACGGAAAAAGGTGATGATGAAATCCATAAAAGTAACGCCGCTACCCACCGCAAGTGCTTCCACGCTATCTTCGTCTTTCAGCCTGTCGCCAACTCCATTCTGACGTCTATAAACTTTAATCGGTCGAGAAAGCTTGCCGTTCTTTTCACTATTCGCGGTTAATTCATCGACGTTTTTTTTATAAAAGTCTTTTTCTGTTTTAAACTGCGCTTTCGCCTCTTGTGGTGACATTTCGTGTCTAAGATTGGCAAGACGTTCCTGCTTGGTGATGAAATAAATAAGTTTCGAGTAAAAATTGAGAGAAGATACAAGTTCAAGCGCGCCGCCAGCGCTCTGACTGCCAGAGTTTTCGTCATCAGAAATGATTATGTCACGCGCATCAGCCATCACACACCTCGCTTACAACCCACTCGATTGATTTTAGTTTTTTACTAGCCCAAACAACCAATCTGCCTAAGCAATGTTTTTTTGTCAATATATAATCATATCGTACGGAGATTAGGACAGCCTTAAATTAGCGCTTATAACTACTTTTATCTTCTTTGCTGGCGGCAGGCTTTAATTGTCTTATAAAATCAAGCACTTCCGTTGTCTTATCCGTATGGAAAAGACATTTGGCGAGAGATTCAATTAGTTCAAACGCGGCTGGATCATCCTTCAACTGCTCCCAGCCAACAATCAAGCTTTCCATCGCGACATAGGTAACAGTTCGTTTTTGATGCCTTTCTTTTACTTTTTTCAACTCCGCCTGCAGCGTTTCTTCTTCAGCAACTTGTTTTAATTGAAGAACTGTTAAAAAGTCACCGGAGTTCTGGCGTCCAAGACTACCGCTGCGCAAAACAGCTTCTGCTTCTTTTTCCTTTAATAGCTCATCTAGCACCCCTATCCTGCCGGACGATTCTTCACGTATCATCGGTGCCAGTTTCTTTAGACGAAACCCCATATCTTGCATGACAGCTATCGCATTGATTATACGCATCGCGGCGGCAGCCATCGTTAGATCAACTTCAGCAGCCGAGAGAAGCGACATTAGCATCGTCGTTAATCGCACATACAATAGACGCCAGTCAGTCATGTGCTTATAAAGCTCCTGCAAGCTGGAATTGGCTAATCTCGCGGAAGGATCTTCCGATAAAAGCTCCTGCAGCATCTTGCGTATGCGTGGCAACATAAAACGCCGATAGATATAACGAGAAAAAAAATCAGTAAGTGTCTCGCTATCAGGATTAAAAACCTCCACAGGATGCGGTTCAATATCTAATAACAGCACACCCAACATATATACATCAGATTTATAACCAGCCACCTCCGCGGACGATTTGCATAATTCTGGCGCGGCATAGCCATAAGCAGCACTAAGCTCACCTTTAATTTTAGGAGGCGTATGCGCATGAGAAGTCTGTTTAAGGAAAAATCGCGAGATGCAGCTTTTTTATTTAGTGCTCTGGCGGCTACTTTAATACCTCGCCGCAAGTCATATGCCATATAAGTACTGGCGTTCATGCCTTCTCCCAGTTTCTTCGCCATATCAATCAAATAAATCTCGGAACCCGAACGGAAATTACCTGTTACGACAAGCCAATAATATTGCGCAGTTATTTTTGTTTTAATTTTTACTTCTATACTGAAACCATTTAATTTGTTCTGCTCCGCCTCTTCATTTTTTCTTTTCGTATCATCAGTATATTCCTGAAATTTTTCCATTGCGCTACTAAGCAGCAGAATCGCCACTTCTTTGGGAAAAGGGCGCGCCCGTACTAATCATCAAAAAGATTTTACGTGGACTGTCTTTTCGTTTGCGTTCAGATGATATTGCGCGTTCTCGCGCCTCGGAATGGGAATCTATGGATGGCAGACTTTCACTGGAAATACTGACAGGCGAAGGTGGTGGCGCAATAATAGATTGCAAGCCATCTTGATCAGCTGAAGAGGAAGTAAAGTGGCAGAGGTATGCCCCATGCTAAAAGCGCGAAGCCTGGGTTTTTCTTCTTTCTTTTTTTTGTCTTCACTTACCCATTGCCGCCCTTCCATCTTTCGCTCCTCACGCAATACATTTTTTATATTTGTCCAAGTCTACTTCTTGCACCGCACACCAGTAATATGGCATCCATTTAGTCGTGATGGGTTGACTAGTGGTGCTCACCGCGTAAAAACGTTTGTAATAATCCGCTAATACATTAGCTGGCTGCAAGCGTTCCATACCTGCTGGCAAGGTGCAGTCACGGCAATTTGGCTGGTAAATTTTATCGAAACTATACTCCACCCCCCAATCGGCCTTGGTGTTTAATGGATAATAATACGTTTCAAAATTTCGCAGTTTGCCATCCGCACTGGAGTATTGATAGATTTTAAACCCCGGATTGTTGCCAAAAATGGGACTAATGGAAGGCGTGCCGGTCACCGGAATAGTATTTCGATCATCAATTTTTAGCATTTGGAACCAGTCTGAATGCAAATGGCCGGCAAAAATGGCGACTAATTCGGGCGAATATTCTTTTAACTCTGCTTCGAATTTATCTGTGTACTCGGTATTCCAGAACTGAATCAGGCGAAACAGGCGATATTTCAAGGTGGCATATACGTCTACGCCTGCCGGAATGTGCATGGCGATCATGACGTACTGATTTTTTTCTTTTGCTGATTGCAATTGCTGATGCAGCCATGTCAGTTGACGCTGCGCAAGCTCCGCCGCTTCCGCGGGTTTTGCTTTGGCTGAAAATAACACGGTATTCAGCATAATGAGCTTTGTGTCAGGCGTGATATTAACGGCATAGTAGCCACCCACAGGAAATTCGGCATGAATCGCCGCTTTATTAGCGGGATCTTTTACCAGTGCGGCAAACAGCTTATCCGTGTCACTGAAAAACGCGCCGTTTTTATCAAATCGATAATCGCCAAGATAACTATCATTATTACCCACCGCGGCGTAAACATTAATATCAGGAAATGTTTTGCCAATTTCATCGGTTAAAAACATCATGGTCTTGTGCGCGAAGTCTTTATAACCAGCGCGCGATGAATCATGCGAATATTTTTTATATAATTCGCGATAATCGTGTCCTAAAAAATCGCCCAACACAAAAACCGTTTTCACCTGATTTCGTTCCGCTGCCTGTTTGGCCGCGGCCAACGCAGAAACCAGTAATGCGTAATCACTGTCCTGGTGATACTCAGGATGACTCTGATCGTGCTTGGATAAAATACTTGGCCAGGCACTGGCGGGTGCAGCGCGCAAGGATTGTATCAGTGGACAAGGCGTTTGTTCGTGACATGAAAGAAAAGGATCAAAATGAATATCCGCGATCGAAAGAATCTGCATGTCATGAGAAAGCGAAGTGGTTTGTATAGCAGATACAGTCGCAGCAAAAAAAATAGACACTATCGCGGTAAGCCATTGAATAGACTTGATTTTTGTCATATGAAACCCTTAGCGGATGAATAACAATCGACCTACTATAGTAAACATTTTGCTGGATGTAAAACTAGATTAATGATCTGACCTTTCAAGCCACAACTGGGTCGCGCCTGCAACAGCAGCAGGAATGGCGATTACATTTAATACCGGCACCATCGAACATAACAACGCCGCTGTGCCAAAACCAAAACCGAGCGTGCGTTTTCGTCTCAGTGAAGCTAGCATCACGCCAAACGGTTGGCGATGAATATCAGAAGGATAATCATAATAGGTTAAGGTCGTGTACCAGGCGTTAAAGCAAAACCATAATAACGGCATGATGACTTGAATTACAGGAATGAAAAATAAAATCAGCATCGCGAAAGCGCGCGGCAGGTAGTAAAGCAGAATGATGAGCTGGCGGACAATGATACGCGGCACATCAGCGAGTGTCGCCAGAAAACTGGTTGAAGGCCGTTTTGTTGACGTGAGCAGGCGATCGACATTTTCCGCCAGCAAACCATAAAACGGCGCGCCGATCATATTCGCCAGCAAGACAAACAGCATCGTTACGATCAGATAAAAGCTAAGCAAGAATAGCGCCCAGAGGAAGATACTCATCCACTGCAGCCAGGTGGGTAACAGTTGCGAAAGCCACTGATCAAGCTGCTGCATATAATGTTGAAAAGTACCAAACAGTATCACGAATAAAACGATATTAATTACTAAGGGGATGATGACAAAACGCCTGAGACCGGGCCGGAACAACAGCGCCATGCCGTTAAAAAAATAGATGATCCCGCGTATAAAATCAAACATGATGTCGATGCGCCGGCTTTAACTTAGTAATACATAACAATAATATTGCTGGCACAATCAGATCCATGGCGAACCAGGAGCCTGCGTTGCCCGGATTAAAATTATTGAACACGATCATTTGATAAATATGCCCGGCCGCGTCACCCCAAAACATACAGATCGCCGCGATGACAGTGGCCAGACGAAAACCATAAAGCGCGCGGAAAGATAGTACACCGAGCGCACCCAAAGCCAAATCCGCCATGCCCACTTCAAACTGAAAAGGACTGGTCGCCCAGCCGATTTCAGCCGCGGACATCTGGGCGAAGAACAGGTGCATGACTGCCGCGTAAATGCTGGTAAAGCCAAGCGCGAACAAGGCCATCCAGCGGTAAACAATTTCCGCGTAGGAAATATGTTTGATGCGCATGCTGAGGTGAATGAGGATGAACAGAATGGCGAGCGCGAACATGCTCAGGCCGAAATTACTTAAGGCGAATTGTAGGTAGTCCATAAGATATCCTTATCCGTAGCCCGGGTGCGTTTTTTGCACCCGGGAGCA
>DAIDIB010000014.1 GCA_027459575.1 Gammaproteobacteria bacterium
AGCCTGTCTCAAAGTGACTTTTTTTCCACCTATTTTGGCAACACAGCCAGCGCTGTACAAAATAACATCCCACATGTATATACAAACAGCTCTAGCACCAACTATAGCAGCACTTTGAATGGCATGACAGGTACTTCCATATGGATAAATCAAACCGGCGGGACTGCCACTATCAATGGCACCACCACCATTGGCAGCTCAACAGCTCCGGTATTGCTTATTGTGAATGGCAATTTTAGCTTATCAGGCAATGTGACTATTTATGGTTTTATATATGTTTTTGGCACTAACGACATCAGCTCTCTTACGGGTAGCGTTAATATCATTGGCGGCATGGTTACCACAGACACGCTTAACATGTCTGGTAATATTCAATTAACTTACAATCCCAGTGTTATCTCAAATTTACAAAGTCAACCTTCATTGAGTTACTACGCTAAAGTGCCAGGGAGCTGGAGAGATTTTTAATGAGACGACAAGCAATCAATGGACAGACGCTTATTGAAGTGATGGTCACTGTTGTATTCATTGCAATGGCGGTCATTGCCTTGATCCGCTTTCAAAATTATCAGGCATATGACAGTATGCTGACCCAGCAAAAAAATGCGGCCACATTGCTTGCAACACAAGAAATGGAGAACTTGCGAAATTTTCAGGTACTCAACAACACCAGCGGATACACTTCTTATCAAAGCCTGGCAAGCGGCAGTTCGTCGTCCACGATGGGAAATACTACTTATACGATTGTCTGGACGGTAACATCATACACCAACCCAACCTATAAAAACGTGAATGTGATAGTATCATGGACTGACCGTAACTCAGTCGCGCAATCGGTTGAGTTATCCAGTAATATCGCGGGAATAGACCCGAGCACTTCAGGATCAGTAATGTGAAATATTTTATAATGACAATTTTGCTTCTCACTTCATTGCCATGCATTGCCACTATTTACATGCAAAAAAACGCAGACGGCAGCGTGACTTATTCAGATGTGCCACTTAAAGACGCCGAGCCTGTGTCATTGTCTTCAGGCAATTCAGTGCCGTCTACCAACATGTCAAAGCCTCCAGCCAAGACAGCAGGAGCTAAACCAGCAGAGGAATATTACAAATCATTCAAAATTATCTCGCCAAAAGATGGTGAAACGATTCAAAATCAGCCGGCGATCAATGTAAAAGTAGCCACCGATCCAGAATTTCGCGCTGGAGATACCATACAGGTATTTCTGGATGGACAGCCATGGAGTGATCCAGTGGCAGGCACAAGTCTTGATATGACAAACGTGGATCGCGGCACACATACTCTTTACGTAAAATTGCTGGGCAGCAATCGACAAACACTTAAACAAACCGAGACCATCACAATATACGTGCATCATGTTAACACTAACTTCAAACCAAACAGATAAAAGGGTTAAGTCTCATTGATCCCCTTATTTTTCAAGCATGTCTTTTACATTGTTAAATTCATTCACCAGAATTTTGTATTTTTTATTAACCTGGCCCCAGTCTTCATTAAGCAAGGCATTTTCAGCGTCGATCATAAGATAATAGATACGCATCGCGCCGGCATTACCCGCCGACCCCTTTAATCGATGCATCTTTTCCTTCGTTAATTTTTTCTCTTTATCATTTATCGTCAATTTTAGCTCTGTGATGACCTGCTGAGTTGTGCTGACAAAGCATTGAAAAAACTGTTTAATGGCTGGATTATCCGTGCCAAAAATATCACGCACACGATTCATATCAATAACAGGTTGCTTATCAATATCGACATCAATATTAACTATGACTGGCGCGGAGTCGACCACCGATTTTTGATCATTAATTTGCTGCCTGCCAATTAGCCATCGCTCTATCGTGGCTGAAAAAGTATTGATATCGATTGGCTTGGTAATATAGTCATCCATACCGGCAAGAATACATTTTTCGCGATCACCTTTAAGCGCATGCGCTGTCATGGCGATTACGGGTGTGTATTTTTCAGAATCAAATGATAATTTGCGAAATTCCGCGGTGGCAGTGTAGCCGTCCATATTCGGCATCTGACAATCCATCAGCACCAGATCATAATGATTAGTTTTTAATTCGTTTAGCGCCTCGACACCATTAGTGACTGCCTTACACTGAAAGCCTAATTTGTTCAGAATCTTCATGGCGACTTGTTGATTAATGGGATTATCTTCCGCAAGCAATATCATTGTTTTCTGATTTCCAACTTTATTTTCAAGCGACTTTTCCTTTTTATTAAGTACCGTTAAGATGGCATCAAGTAAGCGTGCCTTACGTAAAGGTTTGGTAATACATATGGCAATATTCAGTTTGCCCATCTCATCCAGACCCAATACTGAGCCAAATGATGACAATAAAATCACAGGCAGATCTTTTGTTTCATTCAGCTCGCGCATAACTTTTATTAATTCAAGGCCTGTCATGCCCGGCATAAAGCTATCAATGATTATAAATGCGTAATTATTTTTTTCTTCATATGCCTTTCTCATTAAAGATAATCCTACAGCGGCGTTTTCTGCAGTATCGCAGCTCATTTTCCATGATTCAGTTTGACGCTTGATAATTCCACGATTAACAGCGTTATCATCGACGCAAAGCACACGCACGCCACTTAGTGGTTTGACCTTGGCATCAACAATGGTAGTGTTTTTATTTTCACCACGCATAAGTCGCAATTTAAACCAGAATGTACTACCTCGATTTAGCTGACTGTCAACGCCAATATTGCCGCCCATTAACTCAATCAGTCTTTTAGAAATAACCAATCCCAGGCCTGTGCCACCGTATTTGCGTGAAGTCGACACATCTCCCTGGGCAAATGGTTGAAATAATCTGGTCTTTGCCTTCTCCGATATACCAATTCCGGTATCGGTAATTCTAAACAGTAAATCTACGTAATCATTAATGCTTACCTCACAGTTTACACTAATGCTAATCGTGCCTTTTTCAGTGAATTTAACCGCGTTAGATAAAAGATTATTAAGTACCTGACGAATTCGACCAGGATCACCCATAAGCGTTTCAGGAACATCAGGAGAAAGAAATGCCTCAATAACGGTGCCTAATCTATGCGCCTGCGAAGAAATAATTTCGATGCTGTCATCAATTAATTCCTGGATATTAAACTCAACGTTTGCAAGCTCCATCTTCCCAGATTCAATTTTGGAAAAATCAAGTATATCAGTGATAACGGATAACAAAGCGTCGCCGGAAACCATGATTGTTTCCATATATTCACGTTGCGCTTGTGACAACTCCGTATCAAGCAATAATCCTGTCGTTCCCATAATACCATTCAATGGCGTCCGAATTTCATGACTCATCGTCGCGAGAAAGATACTTTTTGCCCTGCTCGCTTCCTCTGCCTTACTTGCCAGGCTTTCTGCGACAACTTTAGCTTGTTCGAGCTCGGCTTCTATACGTTTGCGCATAGTAACATCCCAACAGGTGCCTGCTATCATTATTGGCTTACCGTCGTGATCTCGTTTTATCTGGCTTCTCAGCGCAATATAATAATTTGGTTTATATAGGCTCGCTATTCTAAATTCTGCGTCAAATAGAACGCTGCTTTTAAGTGCTTTACGAATTTCTGTTATAAAACGTTTCCTGTCTTTTACATGAATTAGTTTTAAAATAGATTTTAATTTGTATTTTCCAGACATCAGTTCCGTGCCAAATATTTCAGAAAGCTGATGATCGAATTCAAAATGACTGGTGTGCAGATCATATTCCCACGTGGATGTTCTCGCAGATTTGATCGCGATTTTATATTGTTTTAACAACTCTTCAGCCCGTATGTTGTGTTTTAATAGCACACTGAGCACGCCATCTCGTGGACGCGCCGCCAGCACTCCCAAATCCAGCAAGAAAAACGCCAATATGACCGGCAAGCCACTTTTTGCTGAATCCGCTGTTAATCCAAAAATTTCAGCCAGGTTATTAGCGCTATCAATGCTAGTTGAGAACTCAAAAAATACGATTGCCAATGATAATACAATAAATAATTGATTCACTCGGTTGCGAATTATCTTATCATCCATAAAAAACAAGGCAAAACTGATTAGCACTAAATTTATAGCGGCAAATGGCGACATACGACCTGGTGGGAACAAGGAAAGCTCATTACTACTTTGCAAGGTGGAAAACAAACGTCTATCAAAACCATAATCGGTATGAAAGCTGTATTCAAATAAGGTTAAAAAAGACGCGAGAAAAACCAGCGCACAACATAACTGAATGAGCGTTTTTGTCACGCCCGCCGCTTTTTTTTCGCTTCGCAGCCATAAGGCAATGCCAGAGAGGACAAAACAAGTGGCGGTATTTGGATTAAATGCTCTCAACAAAGGCAATAGCTCTGAAGGCAGCCAGATAGAAAAAATCCAGCCAAGCATAGACAATGCACCAAAACTGATGATAATAGTGCAAACAAACTTAACAAATCCAAACGGCTGTTCTTCTTGCATGCTATATCTCATGTTTTAATGATTTGCTGCAGTTGTTTTATCACCTGCAATCCGCGCTCCACCTCTTCTTGTAACTCGTCTAATTTATTAATCAATTCATTCCTCTTTTCATCTGTAGTATTTTTAGCAAGCTCATTAATGGAATGAGAGGTGGCAAGCATGGTCGAAGACAATTTAATTAATTGCGTAAGATATGCTTCGAGCTGCCTGTTATGCGCGTCAATTTTATTTTCAAAATTCAGGATTCGTGAGCCAACTGACAACCGACTGCAAAGTTCTGCCATGTTAAAAGGTTTTGACAAAAACTCATCTGCGCCCGCCTCCAGGCCTCTTATTAAATTAGCCGCGCCCACCAGTTGCGTCAGCAAAATAATATAATAATGAAATTTTAATTCCGATCTGATGCGTGAGCATAGTTCAACGCCATCCAGTTTTGGCATTAACCAGTCGATGATAAGCAGTCTTGGCGCATCTGATTTTTTGAGAATTTCCCAGGCTTCTTCGCCATCACCTGCCTCTACGACTTCATAACCCCATTGAGTGACGGCAGCGCGCAACATCATGCGCGTGGTAGGATCATCGTCGGCGATTAATATCTTCTGTGATTCAGGTTTTTTATTTATGTCGTCCATAGGCAGGTCCCTTGGCTTATATAGCTATTTTACCATTTGCCGGGGATTATTTGGGAAAATAGAGAATTATTTATAAATTTCAGCCTGTTACAGTCCGGATAGCTCGTCTGCAGCCCGAATACCTCGTCGTCCCGACGAAAGTCGGGATCCAGTTGTTGCATTCTGGATCCAGACTTTTGCCGGGACAACGAGGCTACATCGCCTCTAAATAATCCAGGATAAGCTGTACATTGCGCCTATCTTTATATTCATTCACATCTACTCTATAAGCAACATTTACTTGCTGGCAACGATGATTCGGCCACACATTCGTATCAACAAAAAAAGCAATGGCATCGAACAACTTGCCATCTTTTGCTAACGTAAGCTTAAGGTGTTTATCACCCACCAACCGTTGCTCCATAACATTAAACATTCCATCAAACTGTGGCTCTGGAAATGCCTGCCCCCACGGGCCACCATCACGCAATGCCATGGCGGCTTCCAGATTTAATTCGCTAGATGTCAATTCGCCATCACTATAAATGCAATGCTTGAGTTGGTCTTCGCTTAACTGCGCGTCAACTGCCGACACAAACGCATCGTTAAATTCCGCTAACCGTTCCTGTTGCAATGACAAACCCGCCGCCATGGCGTGTCCACCAAACTTCATCATCATGCCTGGATACTGAACGTCAATTAACGCTAACACATCGCGAATGTGCAAGCCCGCGATAGAGCGCGCCGAGCCTTTTAATTCGCCATGCGGACCCGGTGCGAAAACGATGACAGGACGATTAAATTTATCTTTGATGCGTGAGGCTAAAATACCAATCACGCCTTGATGCCAGTTGGCGTCGTAAAGACATAAACCTTTTGGCAATTCATTGTTAAGTTGCGCGCTTAATTTTTCCAGCGCGGTGAGCGCTTGTGCCTGCATATCTTTTTCGATCGTTCGTCGCTCATTATTTAGCTGATGTAAAGTGCGCGCCATTTCACGTGCTTTAGCGGCATCATCGCAGAGTAAACATTCAATGCCGAGTGACATATCATCCAGTCTTCCCGCCGCATTTAAACGCGCGGCGACGGCGAAACCCAAATCCGCTGCTTGCGCTTTGGAAAATTCGCGCCCCGCCAATTCCAACAGCGCGACGATGCCCGGCACGCATTGTCCGGCTCGGATGCGTCGCAACCCTTGCTGCACTAAAATACGATTGTTACGGTCAAGTTGTACCAAATCCGCCACCGTGCCAAGCGCGACTAAATCCAGCAAGCGTGACATATTCGGTTCTGGGATATTCTTTTGCGCAAACCAGCCGTGTGTTTGCAACGCGCGTCGCAGCGCGAGCATCACGTAAAAAATCACGCCGCAGCCTGCCAGATTTTTACTGGGAAAAGGATCGTTGGGTTGATTAGGGTTAACAATCGCGTGCGCGGGTGGTAAGGTTGCCGCCGCTAAATGGTGATCTGTCACGACTACTTTTATTCCGGCTTGCAGGGCGGCTTCTACGCCGGCATGGCTCGCGATGCCGTTGTCTACTGTGATGATTAACGCTGGCTGTTGTTCTTTCGCTACCTCAACTAATTCTGGCGTGAGGCCATAACCAAAAGCAAAACGATTTGGCACTAAATAGCAAACATGTTGCGCGCCGAAACTGCGCAACGCGCGCACGGCAATCGCGCTACTGGTTGCGCCGTCCGCGTCGAAATCACCGACGATCATGATTTTTTCGTTTTTTGTCACCGCTTCTAGCAATACAGCTACTGTTTCGTTGATATTCAGCAAGGTTTGATAGGGTAATAAGCGGTCAAGATTGGTGTCCAGCTCATCGGGTGAGGTCACTTGTCGTGAGGCGTAAATTCGTTTTAATAGTGGATGAAGAGTACTCGTCTGTAGCGCTAGATTCGGCTGCGCTTCGCGACGGCGTATTTCTTTTTTCATTTTACGCTACACCGGATTTTAGTTTTTTGTTGTATGACTCTACCGCACCAACGCCCCATATACAGCAAATGATCCAGACTAATAAGGCGCAAAAAAGTAGTCTGGCGCTAAATACTACAATAGCGAAAAAAATCATGGTAATGCCACCCCAGAAAGAGGCGTAGAGTAAACCGACGGGGCCGAGAATGACTGAAAAAAGCAATGCTGCTGCTACACTTTTATAGGGTAATTCATTCATGCTGTGTCCTTTTGTAGCCCGGACACGTTTTTTGTGTCCGGGGAATAATGCTATCATACCGATTCCCTATACTATCAATGAGAGTATGAACATGCCATCACTAGAGCTGGATCAAAACAAATCAGCCTATCAAATCCGCTCGTATCAGCCCGGAATGATTCAGATAAATGAGCAGAAATTGACAGCTAGTGTCATTGTGATGCCGAATAAACTTATTAATGATTGGCCACCGCAATCTATTAATGAGCTGATAGAAGCATCTTTTGAAGCTATTATTGCAGCGCGGCCGGATATTTTGCTGATTGGAACCGGTGCGAAGCATGAAATCCTGCCTATTTCTTTATATGGTCACCTACTCAATCTTGGCATTGGTGTTGAAGTGATGGATACCTCCGCCGCCTGCCGTACCTTTAATGCATTATCCGCTGAAGATAGAAATGTCGCCGCCGCGTTAATAATACGTTAATTAACGTGTCAAAGTATAAACAGAAGTTGCTTGTAACCCATTGATTAATCGTCATTTAAGAATTCCTTAATATTTCCTTATTATTCATAAGCTTAATATGCTCTTAAGTTATATCTGTTACATTAATCATATATGAGCAAAGATACAAAACGAGGCTGGATATGAAAGGCAGAACAGAAGAATCAATTGAACTAGCATACACAATGGCAGACCTTGACGCGTTTTGCGATGAGCTGGGCGATCAGATGTACAATCTTGTGTTTAAAGAAGCGTTTAAACACGATCGCGCTAATTTCGACGTGACGCTTAAACTGGATACTAGCTCACATGCAAATTTAATGGCTATCGTCGCTAAATATGGCAATGCTGACGTCACGAATAATGAAATTAATCTCAAGTTAAAACATCATGTCCTGAAATCGGTTAAGACAGGCATCATACAGCTTCCCGCAGATGAAGAAGAAAGAGATCGTATAACAAAAGTATTAGGTAATTATTACAGACTGCAATTACGCATCGCGCAGTTTAAATATTTTTATCTCAACTATGTGGCGCAAAATACCACTTTTAACAAAGAACAAGCCATTTTGGCCCTTGAAAAAATAAGAGGCATATTACCAAGAATGCTGGAGCGAACAACAGAAGCCGCCACATCAAAACATTCACTGTCATTTTATGGCATACAACTTACTAAACTTTATAATGACGATGCTGCTTCTTTGCGCGAAATGCACGATAAGCTGGATACTCAGTGCGAAAAACTGTTGGCGTTTGCTGAAGCTAATACTCCTAAAAATCCGACTAATCCTATTCCAGCAGCGGAAGTGAGCGCTGATGCGGTGATAAAAAAACATGTTGGGAAGAGAAAAAAACCGCGTGTCGTGACTGAATCTGAAATAATCAAAAATACGGAAGATGCGATCCTAACTTCAGCAAAAAAGCAGGCTGTCGTTCCTCAAGCATTTCAAGATACAAGTGATAAAACTTTGCCACTTCATCCTGTTTTGGAACAAGCGCTTGATGCGCGTATCAGCATGTTAAATGACAACGATAAAGCGAAAGAGAGCTTTGCCGCGCTTCACAAAGTGGTGGCTGAGAATAAAAAAACTGAACAAGAAGTACAGGCTGCGGCTATGAAGTTATATTTGAATGATCAAAACACGGAACAAGAAAAGCTTATCGCTCAGTTAGAAAAGAGTTTGGCCAAAAAACCTGGCTTTATAAAATCACTCAAAACGACATTCCTAAATTTCATGGACATCTTAAATAAAGCGATCAATATGATGATCGTAATTGTGATGGATGAGCTGGTAAAAAATAAGAAATTTGCTCGCACGAAGGATGAACCTGTAAAAGCAGCACCTGCTTATGAAGGAAAAAGCAGTATGACTAAATCAATGCAGAGTATAGCTGCGAATGGTGGACGTGTGAGCTTCGATCCATCAGCCCTGACAATTGAACACGTCATAAGTAATACGATTAAGAGAGGAAAGGTGCCAGCTGAAGATCCAGCTATTGCATCGGTGATGGTGGCTGACCAAACAAACCCATCTATTAAAACTCTTTAACACCACTCTCCACCGCCGGTGAAATTTTCGCGAGCTTCACTCGCTTCTCTTTCACCTGCAGAATTTCAACAGGATGACCCGCGACTAAAATCGACGTGCCAATACGCGGCATGGCTTCCAGATATTCCACAATTAGGCCATTCAACGTTCGCGGGCCTTCTTGCGGCAAGCGCCAGCCAGAGATGCGATTAAATTCACGCACGTTGAACGCGCCATCCACTAAATAACTGCCGTCCGCCTGTAATTGCAATTGTTTGGTAGCTGGTCCCGTTCCGGCGATATCCTCGATAAATTCTTCCAGAATATCCGAGAGCGTCAAACAACCTTCAATCTCGCCATACTCATCAACAACAAAAGCAATCTGCTCTTTGTTGCGCTGAAAATTCGTCAGCTGCATTTGCAACGACGTACCTTCAGGCACAAAAAAAGGTTCACGAATATATTGATGAAAATTATCTTTAGTCAGCAATTTTTTACTTAGCAAGGTCAGCAACGCATCATTTTTCGGCAACACACCAATCAACTGATTCACCGTTTCGCGATACACCGGAATCGCCGGCATATCAAATTGACGAATTTGCAACGAAATAATTTCAAACGGCCGTTCAATATCAATACCCACAATATCATGACGCGGCATCATCACATCATCCACTGTCAAGTGATTCAAATCCAGAATACCCAGCAGCATACTCTGATATTGACGCGACACCTTACCCGCTGTGTCATGCACCGCACTCCGTAATTCTTCACGCGACAGCGCTTCAACAGATTGCGTCGTAACGCGAATGTGCAACAAACGCAGCAATCCATTCGTCACCATGTTGGCCAGCCACACAATCGGATAAAATAATTTCAACGTGAACTGTATTGGAAGCGCCACCCAGCGCGCCACCATATCGGGGTAAATCGCCGCCAGCGTTTTAGGCGCGATTTCAGCGAAAATCAAAATTATCAGCGTCAGCACAATCGCCACAATCAACGCCGCCCGATCACCCCAATAATGCACCGCGATCATGGTAGCAAGCGAAGACGCCAAAATATTGGCGAAGGTAGATCCAATCAAAATAGCGCCCAGCAGGCGATCAGGACGCTTCAACAACCGCAGCAAACGCATTGCATATTTACGCTTCAACTCAGCCTTATGACGCAACCGATAGCGATTCACCGCCATTAACGCTGTTTCAGCGCAGGCAAAAAACGCGGCGAGGATAATCAGCATTACCAGAATAAACCCGAAAGCCGTAATCTCAACGCTACTCACATCTTTCCCCAAGTTCATTCGATTGGATCATTATAGTGCCTTTGTCATTCCCGCGAAAGATCGGTATACTACGGCGAAATTTCATAAAAGTGGCAAGCCATGTTTAATAATTTATCCAAACGCTTAAATAGCGTCATTAAAAACCTGACTGGTCAGGGGCGTCTGACCGAGCAAAATATCAAAGATACCCTGCGCGAAATCCGCACCGCGCTATTAGAGGCCGACGTCGCCCTACCCGTCGCCAAATCCTTTATAGAAGACATCGAAGCCAAAGCTATCGGCACCGAAGTCATGCAAAGCCTCACCCCCGGCCAGGTGCTTATTAAGATAGTGCACGATGAACTGGTCAACGTGATGGGCGAATTTAACGCTGAGCTGAACTTAAAAGCCACCCCGCCCGCCGTCATCCTGATGGCCGGTTTACAAGGCTCCGGTAAAACAACCACCACCGCCAAATTAGCCCGACTATTAAAAGAGAAGCATGGCAAAAGCGTACTACTCGCCAGCGCAGACATTTACCGCCCCGCCGCTATCGATCAGCTAGCCACACTCGCCAAAACTGTCGGCGCGGAGTTTTACCCAAGCGACTCCTCAATGGACCCTGTCGCAATCGCCACAGGCGCGATACAAACAGCCAAAAATAAAGTACTCGATGTCGTCATCATCGATACCGCCGGCCGCTTACACATCGACGACGAAATGATGGCAGAAATAAAACGCGTACATGCCGCGATCGATCCCGTCGAAACCTTATTTGTCGTCGACAGCATGACCGGCCAAGATGCAGCAAACACAGCCAAAGCATTCAACGAAGCACTGCCACTTACCGGCGTGGTGCTTACCAAAGCAGACGGCGATGCACGCGGTGGCGCGGCGCTCTCTATCCGACGTATCACTGGCAAGCCCATCAAATTTATCGGCGTGGGCGAAAAAATTGACGCACTCGAACCCTTCTATCCAGACCGTATCGCTTCCCGCATTTTAGACATGGGCGATATCGTCAGCCTGGTCGAAGACGTGCAGCGCAACATTGATCACGAAGAAGCAGCAAAACTCGCGAAAAAAATCAAAAAAGGCAAAGCCTTTGATCTCAACGATTTCATCACCCAACTTGAGCAGCTAGACAAAATGGGTGGCATCATGGGCATCATGAGCAAACTGCCCGGCATGGGACAATTGCCCGATTCCGTCAAATCCCAGCTAAACGATAAAAAACTGGTGCGCATCAAAGCGATTATCCGCTCGATGCGACCCATAGAACGACGATTTCCCGAACGCATTAAGCCATCACATAAACGCCGCATCGCGAACGGTTCCGGCACGACTATTCAAGATGTGAATCATCTGTTGAAGCAGTTCGAGCAAATGCAGAAGATGATGCGCAAGATGAAAGGCGGCGGCATGATGAAAATGATGCGCGGCATGCAGGGTAAGTTTCCGTTTGGGGGCGGGGGCATGGGGGGCATGCCACCAGGGATGTCGGGTTTTTAATACAGGTTCGTCGTCCCGGCGAAAGCCAACCGCGTCGTCCCGGCGAAAGCCGGGATCCAGACAATCAATATAAAGATCTATTCAAAAAATAGAAAAACTCATATATAATCACCGACCTTAATTAACAGAATAACCGTCGTACTTAGAGGATTGTAAAACCATGGTAGTGATTCGTTTATCCCGAACCGGCGCAAAAAAACGCCCATTTTATCATATCGTTGTAGCTGACAAGCGCCGTTCCCGCGATGGCCGCTTTATTGAAAACCTGGGTTATTACAACCCAAACCCAAGCGGCAAAGACGTCCCGCTGTCACTCGATCTGGCTCGCGTTGAATACTGGGTAGGACAGGGCGCACAGCCATCCGATCGCGTAAAAAGCCTGATCAAGACCCAAAAAGCCGCTCCGGCAGCAGCGTAAGCTAAATAGCAGGGCCCCGATGAAAAACGATGAATATGTCATTGTCGGAAAAATCGGGGCCCCATACGGCGTTAAAGGCTGGGTGAAAATCCAAAGCTTCACCGATCCTCTTGAAAATATCCTGCATTACCAACCTTGGTATTCCGCTAACAAAGAAAATCAATGGCAAGAAATCGCGACCGAATCACGCCAGGTGCATGGCCAAGCACTGATGGCCAAATTCACCGGCATTAACAACCCAGAAGAAGCCCGCTTACTCACCGGCAAAACCATTGCCATCCCACGCGCCCAACTACCCATCCTCAAAAAAGACGAATATTACTGGTCCGATCTACAAGGACTTACCGTAGTAAACAAAGAAGGCAAAACCATCGGCACCGTCACCAGCCTCATCGAAACCGGCTCAAATGACGTGTTAATCGTCAAAGGCGACAAAGAGTTCGCCGTGCCCTATTTACCCGGCAAATCCATCCTGTCTGTCGACCTGGAAAAACGTGAAATCCACATAGATTGGGAACCCATATGATGTGGTGCGGCATTATCACCCTATTCCCGGAAATGTTCGATGCGCTTAAACTCGGTATTACCGGCCGCGCCATAAAAGAAAATCAATTGCAAATACACTGCTGGAACCCCCGCGATTACGCCACTGACAAGCACCGCTCCGTCGATGACCGCCCCTACGGCGGTGGCCCCGGCATGGTCATGATGACCGCCCCCTTACAAGCCGCTATCCGCGCCGCGAAAGCCGCCGCACCCGAACCCCCGACCGTCATTTACCTCTCCCCCCAGGGACGTAAATTCGACCAAAAAGCCGCCGAAACCATGGCCACCCAACGCTCCCTCATCCTGATCGCTGGCCGCTATGAAGGTATCGATGAACGCATTATCGAACAAGAAGTAAACGAAGAATGGTCAATCGGCGACTACGTCCTCTCCGGCGGCGAACTACCCGCCATGGTCATGATTGATACCATCACCCGCCTCATCCCCGGCGCAGTAGGCGATGCCGAGTCCATCACCCAGGATTCCCTCACCACCGGCCTCCTCAAACACCCCCAGTACACCCGTCCCGAAGAGCTAAACGGCCACACCGTCCCCGAAATCCTCCTCAGCGGCCACCACCAGCAGATCGACACCTGGCGCTTAAAAGCCTCCCTCGGCAAGACATGGCAAAGACGGCCAGATTTATTAGCTGCGAAACAGCTCTCAATTATCGAACAGCAATTACTCAATGATTTTATTAAAGAATTTAAAAAATAGTGTCATCCCCGCGAAGGCTGTCATCCCCGCGACGGAAAAAGAGGCAAAAACCCAAAAATAAAGCTCGAAATATTGAGCAATTATGTATAAAATCCCACGACTTGAAGTTTTAAAAGAATTCAGAGGAAGCAACAATGAGCGTCAACAAGATCATGCAAGCCGTCGAGGCAGATTTCGCAAAAGCCGCCAAAGCCCTACCAAGCTTTGAGCCCGGCGATACCGTCGTCGTCCAGGTAAAAGTAAAAGAAGGCGAACGTACCCGTACCCAATCCTACGAAGGCGTTGTTATCGCCAAGCGTAACCGCGGTTACCATTCCGCTTTCACCGTTCGTAAGATTTCCCACGGCGTAGGCGTAGAACGCGTATTCCAAAGCTGCAGCCCAGCGATTGATTCCGTCGAAGTTAAAAGACGTGGCGATGTGCGCAGAGCAAAACTTTATTACATGCGTGACCTCAGTGGTAAAGCAGCACGTATTAAAGAAAAGTTGAGCGCGAAAGTGGGTGATGCGGCGATTCCACAAGCACCAGCAGCAAACAACGACGAACCGTCAGAAGGCTCTGCTGAATAGATGTAGCCCGGGTGCGTTTTTTGCACCCGGGAATTAGCTTCGTTTAAATACTGCTTCCCGGGTGCAAAGAACGCACCCGGGCTACAACACCATGAAAAATACCTACTCGCAAATTATTAAAACCCCACTCGGCAACATCGGCATAGTCACCCAAGATAAAACAATCACAAAAGTCGACACACTCGTAACCGAAAAATCCAACAACACCAATAACGACATCGAACAACAACTAAAAAATTACTTCCAAAACCCAAAACATAAATTCACACTAAAAACCAAACCCCACGGCACCCCATTCCAGCAACGCGTCTGGCAAGCCCTCACCATCATCCCCAGCGGCAAAACCTTAACCTACGGTGAGCTGGCAAAAAAATTAAACAGCAGTCCCCGCGCAGTTGGCCAAGCCTGTCGCCACAATCCCATCCCCATCATTATCCCCTGCCACCGAGTCGTCGGCGCGGCAAGCATTGGCGGTTATGCCGGAAAATCACAAGGCGAAATAGCCAATATCAAAATATGGCTACTAAAACACGAAGGATTCACTCGTCGTCTCGACGACAAATAGGCGTCGTCCCGGCGAAAGCCGGGATCCAGCAATATAGCTCTGAATCCCGACTTTCGCCGGGACGACGTTTACTGCTTACATCACGTGAAATTGAAACAGACTAATAATAATCTCAAACATAATTAATAAAATAATTATCGTCTCCAGCAAACTCGAATGACGGTGTTGCACCTGGCTATTCAATATATCCAGTAGTTCCTGCAACACATCCAGCTTTTGATTCAACGCCATCACCCGACTGGAAATATCCAAAAACTTTTTCGCGACGATATAATAAGGTTCCAGATTAGGATTACGCCAAAAAAACTCCGGCACATCCAGATATTCAATATTGATATTAATGGAACTACGCACAATAAATATTTCACCTATACGCTTGAAAATAGAACGACGCGACAACGAAATTGTTCCATTTGTCGCAATCTCTTCTGGCAACACCGTGTTCTTGGCAATTTCTGCTTTAATCGTCTCTTCAAACGCACCGAGCTTCGATGATTGCGAAATACCATAAGACATCGCCAGTTTCACCTGCGAGTCCTCAGAATCCAAGGTAATAATATCAATGCGCAAACGATCATGCGTGTCAAACGCAAGCGCCTCACCATAACGATAATAAAAATGATCGGTCTCAATCGGCGTGATGGGATGCGGCGAAAATTCCTTAATATTATCTAACAAACGATCAGAAAAACTTTTCTTAAATCCCCAGCAGACAAAACAACCGTAATTAAAAAAGAAAATATCACCCTGACGTTTGCTGTTAGTAACATGCAAATAATCTTTAGATAAGTGAGTGAAATAACCTTTCTTTTTGAAAAAACTGGCAATACCAAGTAAATCATAACTACTTGCGGTGCAAAATGAATCACAACGCAGCAACGAACGCAGAGCTTTACTATTCGAGGACATTCTTCTAATTTACAGGATATTAGCTAACAGTAGCAAGGCTTTGATTTTTTATTATACAATCTCGACCCGTTCTTCACAAAAAAAACGGGTAAACCCTCATGAGGGCATACCCGATTAATTCGAAATGAAACTATAATTTATTTAACTATTTTTATAAAGTATTTACCCATCGATTAAATTCATCATCTAAACCTTCTATACCTTTTTCTAAAAAATCGAGATCACGAATTGATGAAAAATATGCCAATTGTTGTGCAGATACAGGCTGGCCAAACAATCCTGCTGCACCTGGGGCTGCGACTGCCACAGGAGCTACTTGCGGCACTTCATCTCCGATAGCACGTCTCTTTGAACTTCTGCCTTCAGCAACCTCTAATTGTCTATATTGTTCAGAAATATTTCCAAAATCATCTCTACTTGTTTTCATGGACTTACACCTCGTTTAATGTTGTTAGTGTTCATATTTTATACAATTATAAAGTTCCTGTCAAGATATTTTTACAACGCTTTTACGCTGTTTTACAACGATTTAACGTCGACCCTGGAAAAACTCTTTCAACAGCAAACCACACTTATCCGCCATTAAGCCACCCTCATAGTTAACAACATGATTCAAGAAGGGCAGATCGAGCATCCTTGCTTGACTGCTGATAGCACCGGTTTTGGGATCGGGTGCGCCGTAGACTAAGCGCTTGATGCGCGCGTGCACCATGGCGCCTGCGCACATGATGCAGGGTTCGAGCGTGACGTACATAGTGGCGCCGATGAGACGATAATTCTGGATGCGTTTTGCGGCGTCACGTAATGCGATAATTTCAGCGTGGGCGGAGGGGTCGTGGGTGGAGATGGGCTGGTTGAAGCCAGTGCCGATGACTTGATTGCCAGAGACAATTATGGCACCAACGGGTACTTCGTTTGCGGCAGCGGCTTGTTTTGCAAGTAGCAGGGCTTGTTGCATCCAGTTGTGATCTTGCTCGATAAACATAATTATCCTCTGGATCCCGGCTTTCCCCGGGACGACGCATTATTCCCACTCAATCGTCGCAGGTGGTTTGCTGGAAATGTCATAAGTGACGCGGGAAATGCCCTTCACTTCGTTGATGATACGACTGGAAACGGATTCCAGAAATTCATAAGGCAAACGAGCCCAGTGCGCGGTCATAAAATCAGTGGTTTCGACTGCGCGAATGGCGATGACGTGATCATACTGGCGTGCGTCACCGACCACACCGACAGATTTCACTGGCATGAACACAGCGAAAGCTTGATTCACTTTGTGGTATAAGTCAGATTTGTGTAATTCTTCTATTAAAATCGCGTCGGCGTAACGTAATTTTTCTAAATACTCAGGCTTGATTTCGCCAAGCACGCGCACGCCTAAACCTGGACCCGGGAAAGGGTGACGATTGACCAACTCTGCAGGCAACCCTAACTCTACGCCAATCTTGCGCACTTCGTCTTTGAACAATTCGCGCAGTGGCTCGAGCAATTTTAATTTCATCTTCTCTGGCAAGCCGCCCACATTATGATGCGACTTGATTAAATGCGCTTTGCCCACACCGGCAGCGGCAGATTCAATGACATCAGAATATATGGTGCCTTGCGCCAGCCATTTTATGTTTGATAATTTTTCCGCTTCACGATCGAAGGCATCGATAAATGTTTTACCGATGATTTTGCGTTTCTTTTCTGGGTCAGACTCGCCTGCTAACGCAGCATAAAATTCATTTTTAGCATCTACGCAAATTAAATGAATGCCAAAATGCTTTTCAAATAACGTTTTGACTTGCCCTGCTTCATCGAGTCGCAACAAACCTGTATCAACAAACACGCAAAACAGCTGATCGCCTAGCGCTTTATGCAATAACAATGCCGCGACGGAAGAATCCACACCACCAGATAATCCTAACAACACATGCTCTTTACCAACTTGTTGCTTAATCGCAGCCACTTGCTCATCAATAATATTCTTACTGGTCCAGTTCGGTTTACAGCCGCAAATATCCAGCACAAAACGTTCGAGAATTCGCTTGCCTTGACGTGTATGCACCACTTCCGGATGAAATTGTATGCCGTATAATTTTTTAGTGTCATTCGCCATCGCCGCGATAGGACAATTGTTAGTGCTGGCGATAGTGATAAAATCTTTAGGCAACACACTGACATGATCGCCGTGACTCATCCACACATCCAGTAAGGATTGACCTTGCGAATTTATCTGATCTTCGATTTCAGCGAACAATCGCGAGTGTCCAGACAACACCACCTGCATATAACCAAATTCACGCTTTTTACCTGGCTCTACTTTGCCGCCTAACTGATGCGCCATCGCTTGCATGCCGTAGCAGATTCCTAAAACTGGCACCCCCATTTGCAGCACGATATCAGGAATGCGCGACGTATCATCCGCCGTCACAGTTTCTGGACCACCAGACAAAATCACGCCCGTTGGCGCGAACTTTTTGATATCTTCCGCGCTACATAGCGCGTGACGAATTTCGCAATACACGCCGATTTCGCGCACCCTTCTGGCGATCAATTGCGAATACTGCGAACCGAAATCGAGAATTAAAATTTTTTGTGCGTGAATGTTTTTCATAATTAATCTCACTAGAATCTGTCATCCCCGCCTTCGCGGGGATGACAGTATTTACGAATACTTTTCAATATTATAATTCGGCGCTTCTTTCGTGATCTGCACATCATGCACATGACTTTCTCGCACGCCCGACGGCGTCACACGAATAAAATGTGGTTTTTCATGCAGTGTTTTAATGTCTGCGCAACCCGTATAACCCATGCCAGAACGCAAGCCGCCCATCAACTGATTAACGATGCTAATCAAGCTACCTTTATACGGCACGCGACCTTCAATCCCTTCCGGCACTAATTTTTCCGCGTTCGCCGTCGCATCCTGAAAATAACGATCGCTAGAACCATGTCGCTGCGCCATCGCACCCAGCGAACCCATGCCACGATAAGATTTGTAGGAACGTCCCTGATACAATTCCACCTCACCCGGCGCTTCTTCCGTACCGGCAAGTAAACCACCCACCATTACCGCATCTGCGCCTGCCGCGAGTGCTTTACACACATCACCCGAATAACGAATGCCACCATCTGCAATCACACCAATGCCACTACCAGCCAATGCATGACTCACACTGGCAATGGCGGTGATTTGCGGCACACCAACACCCGTCACGATACGGGTGGTGCAAATAGAACCCGGACCAATACCCACTTTCACCGCATCCACACCTGCTTTCGCCAATGCTTTCGCCGCATCACCCGTCGCAATATTACCTGCGATCACGGCGATATTCGGATAATGCTTTTTCACCCACTTCACACGTTCTATTACATTTTTGGAATGACCGTGCGCAGTATCGACCACAATAATATCCACACCGGCTGCTGCCAAGGCTTCTACACGCTCATCTGAATCGCCACCCGTTCCAACAGCTGCTGCCACACGCAACTGACCTTGCCCATCTTTACAAGCCAGCGGCTTTTCTTGTTCTTTAAGAATATCCTTAACCGTCACCATCCCTTGCAACTGGAAATTGTCATTAACGACTAACACTTTTTCGATGCGATGTTTATGCAGCAATTTTTTGATTTTTTCGCGATCCGCGCCTTCTTTTACGGTGACCAAACGCGACTTCGGCGTCATCAAATTAGCAATGGGTTGATCCAGATTGGTTTCAAATCGCAAATCACGTCCCGTCAAAATACCCGCGACTTGTCCCTGTGCATCCACCACAGGAAAAGCATGAAAATTGAATTTTTTAACGAGTTCCAGCACATGGCGCACCGTCGCATCTGGTGAAATGGTGATGGGATCTTTCACCACGCCGCTCTCAAATTTCTTCACATTGCGCACTTGTTCAGCCTGCTCAGCGACTGACATATTTTTATGAATCACGCCAATGCCGCCTTCTTGCGCTAAAGCAATGGCCAAGCGGCCTTCTGTCACGGTATCCATCGCGGCTGATAATAAAGGCACATTTAACTGAATGTTTTTAGTAAGATTGGTTTTCAAATCAACGTCTTTTGGCAACACGGAAGATTCACCGGGCAGCAGCAGGACATCGTCGAAAGTGAGGGCTAGTTCGTTTTGGGCTAGGCGGATCATGTTAATTTCCCTAGTTTTATAGGTTAAAATTAACAAGGCATTATACACATTATCCTGGGATTGGGCTAATACATTTTGGCGGTATGTTAGGCACTTCATCCTGCTTGCATTTTGCGGCAAACATACCCACGCCGGCGGTTGTCAAAGCAACCCCGGAGACGGTAACGGCAATACTTGCGACAAGACCCACCCCAGCAAGTGGCGCAAGAACAGGCGCGATAACACTCGCCGCTCCTATTCCTAAACTGGCAAGAATCATTAAGCTGCCTGCAATAGTCATCAAAACACCCACTGCGGTTATTGCCAAAGTCAAACGGTCAGTTTTCACTCGCGCATCTTGTTTAAGGAGAGTTGTTACAGCAAGCTCATGAATTTGTGCGTTCACTACTGTCTTGATGTCATCTTCACTAATAGGAGTTGATTCAACCAGCTTCTTAACGCTTTCAAACAACCAATCAAATAGATCGCTATCCAAAGTCGTAATTCCATAACACTTCTCCAGATAAGCCCGAAATTGTTCTTTCTTCTCTCTAGTTTGCATACCCAACATCGCCTCGCCAATTGCGTGATATTTAATTAATTATATTATACTTGTGCAAAGTTAAGGCAGTATTAGTGGTTTTTTCACCTTCACAATCATCGAGTTAGCGAGGTATAGTGGTAATATGAAACAAGATTTCTGCCTAGGCTTATCCGAAGAAGGCTTCCACCACATCGCTTACACCGAATGGGGCACACCTAACCCCACTCTCACACCCATCCTCTGCCTACACGGCATGACGCGCAATGGACGTGATTTCGACAAACTAGCTGAATACATGAGTTATCTTGGACGACATGTGTTTTGTCCGGATATAGTTGGCCGCGGCGAAAGTAGTTGGCTGAAAAACCCCCTCCATTACAGCTTCGAACAATATATGGCGGATATGAACGCCATGATCGCGCGCATCGGGGCAAAACAAGTAGACTGGATTGGCACTTCTCTAGGCGGTTTGATCGGCATGTTTCTGGCCGCCATGCCCGACACACCCATTCGTCGTTTAGTGTTAAATGATGTGGGCGCGCAAATTCCCAGCAAAGGCATCATGCGACTCACGCAATACGCAGGCAAAGACCCGTATTTTAACAGCATGGAGGAGGCTAAAAATTACTATAAAAAAGTGATGTATGACATCGGCGAGCTAAGTGACGCCGACTGGCAACGCATAACCGAAAGCAGCGTTCGACAAGACACTTCAGGCCGTTTCGTCTCTAAAACCGACCACGGCATTATGATGTCGCACGCAAAAAGCAAGGTTGCATGGCAGGCTCTCATGCATCCCTTGAAAGCGCTAGAAGGCTCTTTGTTTGATATGGACTGGTGGCGCATCTGGCGCAAAATCACTTGTCCAGTGCTGATTATTCACGGCGAAAAATCCGATATTTTAACACCCAGCATCATTCAGAAAATGCGCGTCATTCATCCAGTGACAGAAGTTGTGACGATTCCCAACGTGGGTCACGCGCCGGCCTTGATAAGCGACGAACAACATGAGATGATTCACAACTGGCTGGGATCCTCTTAACCTTAGCAATCCTCTCTCAAACTCTAATTAGAAAGAAATCCCATGAAACAAGAAGAAGCGTTTAATTTATTAAAATTGGGAAAAAATGTTTTTCTCACTGGCGCGGCTGGCGCAGGCAAAACGTATTTATTGAATAAGTATATTAACTATCTTAAAGATCATAAAGTAGAAGTGGCCGTAACAGCTTCCACCGGCATTGCTGCGACACACTTACAAGGCACCACACTGCATTCATGGTCTGGTATCGGCATTAAAGATCAGCTAAGCGAAGAAGATCTGGAAAAATTACTCGCCTCCAAGCGCGTGAAGCGTAATTATAAAAAAACCAAAGTGCTCATCATTGACGAAATATCCATGCTGCATAAACATCAGCTGGATATGGTAGACACTATCGCGCGCTATATCCTGGAATCAACCGAACCATTTGGGGGGATGCAAGTAGTCTTATGCGGCGATTTTTTTCAGTTACCACCCATATCACCAGGAGCTATCAGAGAAGAAAAACATTTTGCCTTTGAGGCTGACGCCTGGAAAAGTGGCAACTTTCATGTTTGCTATCTGCACGAACAACATCGTCAGGGCGATGATCCTTTGCTGACGATTTTAAATGATATTCGTAGTGGCACGGCGGGCGAGCATACTAAAGTTCCCTTACGCACACGCTATAAAAAAGAACCACATGGCGCCACCAAAGCCACCAAACTGTATTCACGCAATATTAATGTCGATGTAATTAATGAAAATGAATTAGATCAGATTAACGGACGAGAAAAAATATTTACTATGACAACGCATGGCTTCAGTGCATTAGTAGAAGGATTAAGAAGAAGTTGCCTTGCGGTGGAAAAATTAAAATTAAAAGTTGGCGCGGAAGTCATGTTCATCAAAAACGATCCTTTAGGCAGATATGTTAATGGCACACGTTGTGTCGTCACCGGCTTTGAGAAAAGCGAAGAAGGCTGGCCAATTGTTAAAACATTTGATAACAAGATTATTGTCGCCGCGGCTGAAGACTGGAAATACGAAGACAATGGCATCGTACGCGCCACCATTAGCCAAGTGCCGCTGCGTCTTGCGTGGGCGATCACTATTCATAAAAGCCAGGGCATGACACTGGATGCTGCCGAGATAGATTTAGGCGATGCGTTTGAACCGGGAATGGGTTATGTAGCTTTATCAAGAGTGCGCAGCCTGAATGGTTTAAAGTTAATGAACCTGAATGAAATGGCATTAAAAGTGCATCCGGGTATTTTGAAGCAAGATAGTATTTTTAAAGAAAAATCACTTGCCGCGCTGGAATATTTGCAAAATTTACCTGAAGATGAAATGCTTACCTATCACAACAAAACATTAATAGAACGCTTTAAAGGCAGCAAAGACACCACACCAAAAACCAAAACAGCGCGCGAAAAAAAGTTAAAGCTGAAGAAAACTCCTACGCACCTCATCACACTGGAAATGCTAAAAGAAAATCTATCTGTTCAGGCAATAGCAGAGAAACGTGAATTGTCAGTGGATACCATTATCAGCCATCTGGAAAAGCTTAATAGCCAGGAAGAGCTTGATGACACTGTGATGCTGCAGTTAAAGAACGAACTGCCCGAGCAAGATTTTGATGCCATTTTTGCCGAATTAAACAAATCAGAAGATGGCAAGTTGACGCCGATATACGAGAAATTTGCGGGACAACATTCGTTTGCAAGGATTAAAATAGTCAGATTGTTTGTGTGATTCGGGGTTGCAGCATAAAAATAAAGAAGAACTCATTCGGCCAACTGCGACGGTAGTGGCTTCTAAGCTGGTTACTAGAGAAGTGATGGATTGGGAAAAAAGGCATCGCCATGGACAAGCAACGCAGGCGCAAGGTTATGCCAAATATACACCTGCGCAAGCGCTGGAAACGATGCCATCGCCTACTGGTAATGTTAATCGGTAATGATTACTGTTTATATAACCCCGGATGAGGCTATTTAAGAAATTGGTACTCATCCGGGCTACATTTTATCGACGCGGAGTTGTTGCTAATTGCGGTGCCGCAGCTGCTTCCTGTTGCAGCCATTGTGGGATACGAATTTTAAGAGAAGCTTTTGGATCTGAGAAAAATCTTGGGTGGCTCAAAAACAACTGCGTAACTTGTCCGCTCTGATCTCTGCCAAACTTGATCATGTTATTTTCTTTTAATTCCAATAGTTGAATTAAGAGTTGTAAAGCTTCAGGCTTCCCTAACGAGCAAATTGTTGGCAATCCTGCTTCATTATTTTTTGACCGATTAGCTGCTGCTAACAAAAATTTTCGATTTATAGCATCCACCGAGATGGCACCCATGCGGTTAAACAGTAATTGCCTCATGAGCAAAGTTGGCACAGTCGCCCAAATTTTCGTTCCGTCTTCTGAAACAGACAACAAAATACGATCCTTTGCCTCTCCTCGAGTAGTAGCTAACGCTGAAGTCGTTGCTGTCGCTTGTTGCGATGGCGCTTGAGTAGTAACCGTTGCCGTCTGTGTACTTCTATCACTACTGAATACACCAAAAAATGTAGCCAAAAACCCTTCTTCTTTTTTAGGCGGGTTTTTAGCAGTACCAGTTATCGCGGGTGCAGAACTTCTTGTCACTGAAGATGGTTGCAGCGCGCCGCTTGGTTGATAGACAGGCACTAATTGCGGAGTTGTTGTCTGTACACTCGGTAGTGGCGTGGCTGATTGCGCGGCGCGAAATTGTTGTAATGCGCTCACTAACTCTGGCGCGGGAGCACCCACATGTTGCGCGGTAATTTGAACATTAAAATAAGGAAGCACACCACCGGTTGCCAATATCTGTTCGATAGCTGATTTTTCAAAATGATAAGGTTGATATACAGGAACGCCATTAACTCCCATAACAGGAATAATAATTTGAACTGGATCCACCAAAAACTGCCTCGTAACCGGGCATATTAAATGGCCGTAATTCGTCTGTAATGTGCTCTGGCTCATACCTCAACCTCAACCTCATATTAATAGTTTTATGATGATTTGCATCATACCTGAGCAGTCTTAAGACAGCATTAAGTACACTTTTATTGCCGTTATACCCCTAAAAGGCTATTATGCTTCCATGCAAATCAACGACATAGAACAAGAATACGAAATCTTCACCGTCAGCCGCTTAAATAGCGAGGTGCGGGGGTTATTGGAAGAATCCTTCGCTTATGTCTGGGTGGAAGGAGAAATCTCCAATTTCGCCGCGCCGGCTTCGGGGCATTGGTACTTTTCATTGAAAGACGCCAGCGCGCAAGTACGCTGCGCCATGTTTAAGGGTAATCAACGCCGGCTGGGGTTCACGCCTAAAGATGGCGCGCATGTGTTAATAAAAGCACGTGTTAGTTTGTATGAAAATCGTGGCGAGTATCAGCTTATTGCGGAATTTATGGAAGAACGTGGCGAAGGTAAATTGCGTCGCGCTTTTGATGCCTTGAAAAAGAAACTGGAAGCGGCGGGATTATTTAGCGAAGAAAATAAAAAGCCGTTGCCTGAATTTCCACGTTGCATCGGTGTTGTTACCTCACCTACTGGCGCTGCGATTCGCGATATTTTGCATGTGTTAAAACGTCGCTATCCTTGCGCGCCCGTCATCATTTATCCGACCTTAGTGCAAGGCAGCACCGCCGCGCCAGCCATTGTGAAAGCACTGCAAACCGCTAATCAACGCAACGAGTGCGACGTGTTAATTTTAGCGCGTGGTGGTGGCTCGCTTGAGGATTTGTGGCCGTTTAATGAAGAAATAGTCGCGCAGGCAATTTTTCAATCTGAACTGCCAATTATCAGTGGTGTTGGACATGAGGTTGATTTTACCATCGCGGATTTTGTCGCCGATATGCGCGCACCCACACCTTCCGCCGCGGCGGAAATTCTCACACCCGATCAAGCTGAATTAATGCAACTGTTTGCGCAACAACGACAACAATTAACACGCGCGACCATTGGCAAATTTAGCGCCATCAAACAGCAACTTGAATGGATGCAAAAACATCTTGCGCAGTTACATCCAAAACGTAAATTAACGGAAAAAATGCAGCGTTTGGATTTTTGTGAATTGACCCTGATGCAACTGCTTGCACGCAAAATCAATCGTCTTGGCAGTAACATGCAAACGCTGGATAAACGCCTGCATCAACTCTCTCCAGCCAAACGTGTGCTCGGCTTACAGCATCAGCTACACTTATCATTACAAGCATTAGTGAACTCCATCACCACTCGCGTCACCGCACAAACCACCGCGCTAGGCAATGCCGCCGCGACACTGGACGCACTCAGCCCACTCGCAACCCTCAATCGCGGTTTTGCTATCGCCAGCGTGAATGGAAAAGTACTGACCGATGCGATGACTGTGCAAATTAATGACAAAATCAACGTGCGACTTGCCAAAGGCGTGTTAAGCTGCGATGTTATAGCAATTAAATAGCAATGACTCTTAGCTTACCCCCAACTTAGGCCTTTTTTTGGCCCCGGCGACCAGCTTTAACTCGCTTAACTGAACGCTTGCGAGATGATCGCTTGGCAACGGGCCGCTTGGCGCGTTTAGCCGCGGCGGTCAGCGCTTTTACTTTATTTTTAATCCCCTTCACTAGCTGGTTTTCCAGATCCACAGCAATCTTGGCATAACAGGCAGCTTCAGAATGCGCTATCTTGCGCTCCATCTCCCGCATTTTACGCGCGAGACGAACTTTATAGGTCTGGCCAACTTTATTGACTTTTTTGAGCGCCGCGCGCATTTTTTCGCGACTTTGCTCTTCTTTGTCTTGCAGCTTTTTGATTTGTTGCTTAAGTTTTTTTAGTAATACTTTTTGCTTTGCTGTCACATCCATGTGAACATTCCTTTTAGTTATTTACTGACGCTTCGGCCAAAAAGCGGCCTCGCAATGACGTATAGCTTAGCCAACAGCTTGCATGGCTGGTTCAGCTACATTCACTGTTTCGAGTAAGGCAATAATACTTTTGATTCGCTCTTCCAGTTTTTCACGTTCCATTTTTAGCGCGGCGTTTTCACGTTTGGCGTTGTCTAATTCACGTTTGATATTATCTGATTCGCGACGCGAACCTTCCAGCTCACTTAAACGAACCATCATTTTTTCTTCTAACTGCTGTAATAAAATTTCCGTCATAATGCTGCCCTTTAATTTATAATTTGATCCAAACAGTTATTTTAGGCAGATGCGGGTACAAAAGCAATTGGCGTATCGACTTCTTTTGTAGTGGTATGTGGCGCCTCAACAATGCGATAACCATTAAAATACGGCTGCAATTGAGCAGCATAAATTTTGCGGGTAATAAAGATGGTATTGGCGGGTTTATTCATTAAAATGGGCCACGCCACCAGTAAACTCATGGATGTTTGCTGGAATCGATCACCAATGATGTGATAATGCTTGGTGGTAGGCGGCAAGCCCAGATAAAAATTCAGTTTACTTTCGCCATCCAGCATCACCACGTTCCAGGAAGACCACGGCTTGATCGTCGAAGCCTCATGCTGCAAGGTCTGCGCAAAATGATTGACGCTTTTCTTGGCGTAATACACTACCGGCAAGAAATTGAAAACAACACACAGCAACGGTAATGCAATCGCCACCAACCCAGCCGCCCATGCGCGCTTGCTTTGCAGCCATTCAGCAGTAAACAGAATAGCAAATGGCACCATCGGTAACACGTAGTAACTGCGCCTTGACCCACTCGCGGTAAAGAACACAAACAACAATAGCAAGCTCAACGCGCACCACTTGGCATCCAATGACATAGCACGCCAACGCGATTTCACCGTAACCAGCGCTGGAATGAAAAATAGCGCCCACGGCATCATGTAAACCGGCAAATAAATGAAATAGGTATAAAGCGGGCCCTGATGATCAAAAGGCTGAAAATAACGCAGCACATTTTCACGGTACACCATGTATAAACCATTCTGGCCGTACGAATCGCCACCCACCATGCTGGAAGCGATAAACGGCGCGACATAAATAAGTAACGCCGGCAGCGCGCTCACAAAAACAGACAGCTTCAGATATTGTTTGAATGTGCCACGCAACATCACATCCGCAAACACCGCGATTACCGGCACCGCAGCACCACCCAAACCCTTGCACAGCGACGTTAACGCGATGACGAGAAAGAACACCATGTAATCAAAAAAGCCGGCCGTATCCCGACGATCCATATACCAACTCACGGCAAACAATGAGCCCGCAAGGTTAAGCATATCGGCGCTACTCGTACGCGCCCAGAACAGAAAATAGAAAGTCGTCAGCAACATCCAGCCCGCCAGCAGACCAAGTTGCTTATCTTTTATACGATTACCCAAACGGTAAATTGACCAAATAGCAAGCAACCCAGACAAAGCCGAAGGCAGACGCAACGCCCACGTCGTCAGTCCTCCCGTTAGCTGTGCGATAGCTGCAATCAACCAGTAAGACAACAGCGGTTTATCATAATAACGATTTTCACCCAAATAAGGATGCAAAAAATCATGACGATAGAACATTCCCGACACAATATCCGCCCAGCGATGTTCCTGCGTCCAGATATCCCGCGCACCCAAAGCGGCAAATAATAATACAGCGGACGCCACCAGCAAATAAGCTAGCCGACCTCTCTCACCCCATAATCTGTCTGCGAATGTCTGTAGTTTCATAGCGTGCTTATTATACCGGATGTGCGGAGAAAATACAGATGCGAAAATAACCATGCTACTCGCGAAGCGGCATCTATTGAACGGCGGACCGGGAGGCTCTGTTTCTTTTTCGCAGCGAAGCGAGAAAAAAAACAGACCTACCGGGCCGTCGTTACCGTTAACCATTAGGCCCTTTTTTTCACTAGACAAATCCATATCAATAGCATATAAAAATCGCTATCTATAAGAGGGATTTAACAATGAAATTCACAGGCAGCAT
>DAIDIB010000015.1:0-4083 GCA_027459575.1 Gammaproteobacteria bacterium
ACACTCCCGGGTGCAAAGAACGCACCCGGGCTACACCAAGTTCTGTGAATGACATTATTAGTTAAAATATGCTATTTTATCCGGCTATTTAAAACCAGGAGTGACATAATGATGACCGACCAAAAAACGCCGGCGCCCGCCCTCTCCCAACGTGTGCAGCGCATTAAACCATCCGCCACCCTAGCGGTTTCCGCCCGCGCCGAAGAATTACAGGCCGAAGGTAAACCAATCATCAACTTAAGCGTAGGCGAGCCTGATTTCGACACCCCAGATTACATCAAAGAAGCCGCCATCAAAGCGATTCGCGATGGCCACACCAAATACACCGCGGTCGATGGCATCAAAGCTCTAAAACAGGCCGTTATCGATAAATTCGCCAAAGAAAACAACCTTCACTATAAGCTCAACCAGATACTCATCTCATCCGGCGCCAAGCACAGCATTTACAACCTGCTAAGCGCCGTCGTAAACCCAGGCGATGAAGTGATCATTCCCGCGCCCTATTGGGTTTCCTACCCCGACATGGCCAAATTGACCGACGGCGTGCCAGTGATCGTCAAAACCGACTTTAGCAATCAATTTAAAATGACGCCTAAACAACTGGAAGCAGCCATTACCGACAAAACCCGCGTGCTGATTATTAACAGCCCATCCAACCCAACCGGTATTGCTTACACCAAAGAAGAATTGAAGCAACTGGGCGACGTGCTTTTGCGTCATCCTAATATTATTGTCTGCAGCGATGACATTTACGAGCACAACCAGTGGAACCACACACCATTCGCCAATATCGTCAACGCCTGCCCTGCTCTGCAAGACCGCACGGTTGTCGTCAATGGCGCGTCCAAAACTTACGCCATGACTGGCTGGCGCATCGGTTACGCCGCAGGTCCCGCAACCATTATTGCCGCGATGAAAAAAGCCCAATCGCAAAGTACCTCTAATGCCTGCAGCATCGCGCAATACGCTGCATTGGCCGCATTACAAGGCGATCAAAGCTGCATTCGCGAGATGACAAAAGCCTATAAAGAACGCCACGATTATTTGTACGGTGAATTACAGAAAATTCCAGGCATTAAATGCTTGCCGTCAGATGGCACTTTTTATTGCTTCCCTTCCGTTGAAGCCTTATTGAAGCCAGAAAAAGGCATCAGCAACGATCTGGAATTCGCAGAGTTTTTGCTGAACAAAGCCGAAATCGCCATCATTCCAGGCTCCGCCTTCGGCGCACCGGGTCATATTCGAATTTGTTACACGACGAGTATGGAGAATTTGGTGGAGGCGGTGAAGCGATTGAAAGTGGCGTTGGCGACGTTGTAAAAATTAATTATAAAAATCAATCTGTTGACAAAAGGCACACAATGTCATATGATAAAGATATGAAGTTGCATTACGACTGGGATGCTGACAAGAATGCATTTTTAATCACTTCAAGGGGTGTTAGCTTTGAAGAAGTGGTAGCGTTGCTTGAAAGCGGCGATATATTAGATGTTCTTGAACATCCAAACAAAGACAAATACGCACACCAAAATATTTATATTGTTGAAATTGACGGTTATGCCTATTTAGTGCCTTTTGTTCAAGACAAGAATAGAATATTTCTTAAAACTATTATCCCAAATCGTAAAGCACAAAAGAAATACCTTGGTGATTAACGGAGGCGATTATGAATAAGAAACAAATGAAATTAGATGCAGATGAAGAAGAACTGCTTGACTCATATGAAAAAGGCGAGTGGAAGAGTGTTAAACATTTAAAGAGTGAAATTAGCACCGCCCAAAAAGCTGCCAGAAATACTCTACGCAAAGATGCTAGAGTTAATATTAGACTTGCTAGTGTTGATTTAACACGAATCAAGCAAAAGGCTGCATATGAAGGGATACCATACCAGACGCTCATTGCGAGCATTTTGCATAAATATGCAGCTGGCCATCCAGCTAAATGAAAAAATATGTGAAAAAAAAGGGGGAGCGATTGCTCCCCCTTTTTAATTTTGTAACCCCGGATGAAACACCTATTTATTTTCTTGGGCATTTCACCCGGGCTACTACACTTAGAACTTACCACTAGCACTGCGCTTCAATACAGGTGCCGCAGCTGCGTCTGGATCTACAGCTGGAACCACGACTGCAGCAGGAGCTGGAGCCGCCGCCGCTGGGGCTGGAAGAGCGCCCATACGAGCAACAATATCCGCATGACCATGTTTAAGTTCCACAACATCCTTAGCAACAGCCGCTACTTGATTTTTATGAGCAGCCTGTTCTGTTACCATTCTTTCCGTTCCTACCGCTCTTTCATGAGCAGCTTCAGCTTTTTCATGAGCAGCTTTAGCCGCATCAGCAGCTCTAACAACTTGCGCTACGAGCGGTGGTTGACCTTCAGGATTCAATTGACCATGCACACTAGCTAATGAACCCTGCAATCTGCCCACATGAGCTTGCGTAACTTGCAAATCAGCTTGTGTTTGTAGCAACTGAGCATGAATAGCTGCTTTGCTACCAAGCGCAGGAACCGCAGGAGCTGGCGCTGCAATAACTGGAGCAGCTGGAGCAACTGGACCTGGTTTCAAATCAACCAGTTTATTAACAACAAAGTTGTATAAACGGCTAACTGGTGTACCAATCACGGTACCAACGGTGGAGAAAGCCGCACCTAAACCGATGGTGATCGGAGCAACTTCCAGACCCATCGTACCAGCAAGCGATGTTACACCGTAGTTAAACATGCCAGTGAAGGTCATAAGGATGTTAGACGCACCGATGGTATTGGTAAACAACCAAGATAAGCCTTGGGATACCCAACCACTCACGGCGATGTAAGCATTACCAATGAAGTTAGTGACTGGAGCGAGGAAGTTACCAACCGCATTCACAGCGTTCACTAACCATGGCATTTTAGCTGTAACAAATGGAACTACTGTACCGGTGAAGAACGCTGGTACGTATTTAGCAACAGCTGCAGCAACAATTGGGAAGAAGATCGCATAGAGAGCCGCAGTAACAGCAACGCTAGCGACCGCGCCCAAAATACCCGCTTTCTTATAAGCTAAACGAGCATTATCGATTGGCGATAATACTGCGCCGCCGACAAACTGTATGACCTGGAATGGCGCTTTCAATACCGCCAAAGCCCAGTCAGCTACTTGCAAACCAAATTGTGCTATCAAGCCACGGTTGCCGTGATCCAGCTCATCTTTAATACGCTTTTGCAATTCAGAAAAACCATTAACTGCTAATTGTGGCAAGAATTTCAAAACCACTTTGGCAGTGTTCATGGTGATGTTTCTAACCAGGCTGTATAAGCCCCAAGCCAAGGTAATACCGGTTAAAAGACCGAGAACCACACCAATATATTGAACAACCTTTAAACCAGTTGGCGCACCCTTTTCAGGTATCCAAAGCCAGTTTTTCAAAATGATCCAGCCGATGTCATTTTCACTGGTGTCATTACGCATACCAGTGAAGTTTTGCAAGAAGAAGTCAGCAATTTGACGACGGAAAGAGTTTCTATATTTACGAAGTTTTTTATGCTCGCGATCTTCATGCTGACCGATTACATTTCCATAAGCATCGGTGAGATCAACCATCGCTTTGCGTTTATCATAAGAAACTTTCTTACCATTAATTGTTTTTTCTACTGAATCATAGCCCGAAAAACCAATTTCACTGTTCCAGGTTTTCGTCGTTAATTCAGAGAATGTTTTGTTTTTACGACGTGCTTGCATGTAAAACATCTCCTCAGGTTAAAAATTGCACAAAATATCAATATATTAAGACGGCACATTATCATGGCCGAAGATTAAAGTAACCTTAACAGAGGAAAATATTTATGAGCAAAATATATGCAAGGTGATCCGGAAATATAATTTTTTGGAACCCATTCGTATTTTTTTTATTATTTACGCCGCGCGCGAAGCGGCAGATATTGAACGGCGGACTGGGAGGCTCTGTTTATTTTTCGCAGCGCAGCGAGAAAAAAAACAGACCTACCAGTCCGTGGTTACCGTATCACCGATGGAGTTGGCCCGAGCATGGGTCCCCGTTTTTCGCGTGGATGACAGATAAGAGGCAAACACATGAACAT